>NZ_JVGV01000007.1:0-183776 GCF_001076775.1 Streptococcus pseudopneumoniae | reverse complement strand
GGATTCGAACCCCCGAACCCGAAGGAGCGGATTTACAGTCCGCCGCGTTTAGCCTCTTCGCTATCTCTCCTACAATCAACATTGACTATTATATCATGAAAATTTCAAAAAAACAAGACTTATTTTGCTAAATTATAATTTTCAATCAAAATTTCCACAGCTTTTTCCAATTTTTTATAAAAACTATCGACATTCCCATTCTTTATGATGGCAAATTGTCCATCTAATTCGGCAATTTCTCCGATAACTTTTTTACCAATGGTCAAGGTATAACCTTCAAAACTGTCTTTTCCTACATTAACCTTGGCATCTGCTACTTGAATTTCAATTTTTTTATCTTTCTTACTCATTTCATACCTCTCTTCACTTTTTCTATTTTACAAGAAAATCCTAAAACTAGCAAGAAAAAACTCTACATCAGGCTTGTCTGATATAGAGTTCTCCGCTTTATTTAATGTGTTTTTCTAGTTCTTTTTGGTACTTACCATTTGATTCCAATTTTTCTTTTTGCCATTTTTTCAGTGCTTCTTCATATTCTTTTGTCGTAACGATATCTTTTTGCAATTTCATTCCTTTAAAGATATATGGGTCACCCTTAATACCAACTTGTGAGTATGGTTTTGAGAATGGCACTACATTACTTACAACTGGAGAACCACCAGATGAGGCTGTCGGCATCAATAATGAACTATCTGTCAACCAAGCTTGAGCCTTAGCATATTTTTCATAGCGCTCTTCAAGATTCGTAGTTTCTGAATCGGCATCATCCAATAATTTCTTATATTGGTCCAAACCAAGTTTAGCTACAACATCCTTATCTTTCCCTTTAGTAATACCAAGGTGTTTCATAGCAGAACCTGATTTAGGATCCATGATATTCAAGTAAGATGCTGGGTCTTGATAGCTTGGAGCCCATCCTGTACTGTTCAAATCATAGTCTTTTTGAGAAGGAACACGCGCTTGAGAAGTGATTGTTTCCTTTTCATTATCTGTCATTTGAAGAACGTCGATGACAACATTTTCAGCACCAAGAGTTGATTCGATAGACTGTTTGAAAGAGTTGCTTTGTTGAACGGCGATGGTATCTGTTTGTTCAACTGGGACATCCAAGTGAATTGGGAAGGTTACCCCTTTAGATTCCAAGTCTTTCTTAGCTTTTTCAAACGCAACTTTAGCCTTGTCAGGGTTGTAGATAGAATCCTTACCGTCAACTAGCTCAACACCTTTCCATTGGTCACCATAGTTCACCAACTCTGCTTGAGCTATTTGACCAAAGTTTTTACCACCTGCTTGCACAAAGTTATCTGGAACGAGACTGTTACGAATAATCTTGTCCGCACCGTCTTCACCATTTAGCTGGGCAGCATAAGAATGGCGGTTGAAGGCAAAGTTGATAGCCTGACGGAAGTCCTTATTAAGCATAGCTTCTTTTGTAGAAGTCTTTTGTTCTTCACTTGTTTTCGCAGTTTTATTATATGACTGACGATTTACGTTAAAGGTGAAGTAATAACTACTTGAGTCCTGTGGGCTATAAGTGATTTTATCTCCGTATTGTTCCAAAGTTGAAGCAAAGTTTGAGCTACTTGGGAAGAGACGGGCTGTCGTATAGGCACCTGAAGAGAAGCTACGAATCAACGATTCCTGATCAGAACCATCGTAGTAAGTCAATTTAATCTTTTCGATTTTTACCTTTTCTTTATCCCAGTAATTTGGATTTTTCTCATATTCGATCAACGATTTAGACGTCAAGGTCTTCAAGATATAAGGACCATTGTAGAGAATTCCTGCTGGAGTAACTGCTCCATAATCTTTACCCGATGCCTTCAAAAATTCTTCATTTACAGGCAACATCGTTGCTGTGGTGACTTTAGAGTTCCAGAAGCTTTCTGGTTTGTTTAGGGTATATTCAACTGTGTAATCGTCCAAGGCCTTGACACCAACTGTAGAGAAATCATTGGTCTCACCAGTCATGTAGGCATCCAAGCCCTTGATTGAATTTTGGATGAGAGAGACACCGTCTGACTTGCCGTCAGCTACGTGTTTTAGTCCTGTTACAAAGTCATGGGCTGTTACTTCTGCGTATTCTTCACCTTCTGAAGTGTACCATTTAACTCCTTTACGAAGTTTATAGGTATAAGTCAAACCGTCTTTTGACACAGACCAATCTTCAGCCAAGGAAGGGATAACATTTCCGTATTGGTCGTTTTCCATCAGACCATCCACCACGTTCCCGATGACATCTGTTGTAGATGTACGAGTCGCTATACTATAGTCCAAAGATGCAGGATCTACTGCATAGACATATGAAAATGTTGTCGGTGCATCTGCTTCTTTATCAGCTTTTCCACAAGCCACTAATAGAGCTGTTGTGCTCAGGACTACTCCTGCTGTTAAGAGCCACTTTTTCGATTTCATAAAAAATCTCCTTTAGTTAATTTTAATCTACTTTTACAATCCAACCTTCTGGCGCTTCAATATCGCCGAACTGAATACCAGTCAATTCATCATATAATTTACGAGTCACAGGACCTACTTCTGTTTCGCTATAGAATACATGGAAGTCATCACCATGTTGAATACCTCCAATTGGAGATATAACCGCTGCTGTACCACAAGCACCTGCCTCTACAAAACGATCAAGCTTATCAATTGGGACATCCCCCTCAATAGGAGTTAAGCCCAAGCGATGTTCTGCCAAATAAAGCAAAGAATACTTGGTAATAGATGGCAAGATAGATGGACTCAACGGTGTTACAAATTCATTATCAGCTGTAATTCCAAAGAAGTTAGCTGATCCGACTTCTTCAATCTTTGTATGTGTCGATGGGTCTAGATAGATAACATCTGAGAAATGACGGGACTTGGCCAATTTCCCTGGCAAGAGACTAGCAGCATAGTTTCCACCAACCTTAGCCGCACCTGTACCATTTGGAGCGGCACGGTCGTATTCATCCTGAATCAAGAAGTTGGTTGGAACCAAACCACCTTTAAAGTAATTTCCAACTGGCATAGCAAAGATGGTGAAAATGTACTCTTCTGCCGGTTTAACCCCAATAATATCTCCGACACCAATCAAAAGAGGGCGAAGATATAAGGTTCCACCTGTTCCGTATGGAGGTACATATTCTTCATTCGCACGAACAACTGCCTTACAAGCTTCTACAAACATTTCTGTCGGAACTTGCGGCATCAAGAGACGGTCACATGTACGTTGCAGACGTTTGGCATTTTCATCAGGACGGAACAGTTGAACACTGCCATCCTTAGTACGATAAGCTTTCAAACCTTCAAATGCTTGTTGTCCATAGTGAAGACTTGGAGAAGACTCTGAAATATGCAAAGTTGCATCCTCTGTAAGCTCTCCTTGATTCCATTGTCCATTTTTAAAATGAGCAATATAGCGATAAGGTAATTTCATATAGGAGAAACCAAGGTTTTCCCAATCAATCGTTACTGTCATATTCCACTCCTTATTCTAAAAACCTATTTCTTTTATTCTACACTATTTTTATAAAATAGCAAGTATATTTTGTAATTTTCAGAAAATTTCTTCAATAAAAAGAACCAGCTCTGAGAACTGATTCTTCATTTCACTTATTTGGCTTCTGTAAATACTTCTTTAAGATAAGCGTCAAAAACTTCTTCATCAGAAATGGTGTCTGATATAAAGCTTCCGTTGCTAGTGCGTTCTGACAGGTTCAAGTCTTGTAGTCGACTTTCATAGATTGTACCTTTGTTAGATTGAACAATCAGAGTTTGATCGTTCTCGTCCACTTCTGTACTAAAGAGGTCACCAATAAAGCCTTTCTCTACAACTGCTCCTGCTAAGAAGACACGATGCGGTTTGTTTTTCAACTCACGCAAGACTTGTAGTCCTCTTTTAGCGCGGCTGGTTGCTGGAATTTCCTCAATAGAAACACGTTTCAAGCTTCCACGCTGAGTCAAGAGGTAGAAGGACGAGGTATTACAGATAAAAGCCGATTGGAGGACATCATCTTCTTTCAGGTTCATAGCCTTGACACCTGCAGCCTTAGCTCCAACAACCGGAACCTCTTCTATGTTAAAGCGCAGGGCATAACCGTTTTGACTAACCAAGACAACATCATCTAATTTAATCGGAGCCACTGCTACAATCTGGTCTGTCTCGTCTTTGAGCTTAGCATACTTGACAGACTTAGATTTATAGGTCCGCCATGGAGAGAATTCTTTGCGTTCTACACGCTTGATTTGACCGAGACGAGTCGCAGCAAAGTAGGTTGTCGCATCATCAAACTGATCCACGACTTCCACATAGAGGATTTCTTCGTTCGTTTCAAAGTTTGTAATGGTTTGGCTCAGATGCTCACCGATATCCTTCCAACGAATGTCTGCCAATTCATGGATTGGTCGATAAATGACATTTCCAAGAGTCGTGAATATCAAGAGATGCTGGGTTGTCTTGACAGCTTGTACAAAAATCAGACGATCATCATCACGTTTGCCAATTTCTTCCAGAGTGGAAGCCGCAAAGGAACGTGGGCTGGTACGCTTGATATAACCTGCCTTGGTCACGCTGACGTAGGTATCTTCCTCAGCGATCAGACTAGCTGTATCAATCTCAATTGCTTTCGCAGTGTCTTCTAGAGAACTCAAACGCGGAGTCGCAAACCTCTTCTTAACCTCACGAAGTTCTTTCTTCATGAGATTGTACATAGTCCGCTCATCCCCGATAATAGCCGTAAGCATGGCAATCTTTTCACGAAGTTCTGCTTCTTCTTCTTGCAAGACAACTACGTCTGTATTGGTCAAACGGTACAGTTGCAAGGTAACGATAGCCTCAGCCTGTTCTTCCGTAAAATCATAGCTGACCTTAAGATTTTCCTTAGCGTCAGCCTTATTCTCAGAAGCACGGATAAGCGCAATGACCTCGTCCAAGATGGAGATGACGCGAATCAAACCTTCGACGATATGGAGACGTTTCTCAGCCTTTTCCTTGTCAAAGCGGGAACGCGCCAAAATCACTTCACGACGGTGGGCAATATAGCTAGACAAGATTGGGACAATACCGACCTGACAAGGTGTGAAATTGTCAATCGCCACCATGTTAAAGTTGTAGTTGATTTGCAGGTCTGTGTATTTGAAAAGATAATTAAGAACAAGCTCCGTATTGGCATCTTTTTTTAGCTCAATAGCAATACGTAGACCATCACGGTCAGACTCATCACGAACCTCAGCAATCCCAGCCACCTTGTTATTGACACGAACATCATCGATTTTCTTGACTAGATTGGCCTTATTAATCTCATAGGGAATCTCAGTAATAACGATTTGTTCCTTACCACCTTTTAGCTTTTCAATCTCAGTCTTGGAACGAACAACCACGCGCCCCTTCCCAGTTTCATAGGCCTTCTTGATTTCATCACGCCCCTGAATAATCCCTCCAGTCGGGAAGTCTGGACCAGGCAAGAATTCCATGAGTTTTTCAACTTTGGCCGTTGGGTGGTCAATCATGTAAACTGCAGCATCAATGACCTCAGCCAAATTATGTGGAGGAATGTCTGTGGCATAACCAGCCGAAATCCCAGTCGAACCATTGACTAAAAGGTTGGGAAAGGCTGCTGGTAAGACAGTAGGTTCTTTCTCGGTATCATCAAAGTTCCAAGCAAAAGGAACGGTCTTTTTATCGATATCCTGAAGAAGATAGCCTGCAATCTCAGACAAACGCGCCTCAGTATAACGCATAGCCGCAGGCGGATCACCGTCCATAGAACCGTTATTACCGTGCATTTCAACTAGAATCTCACGATTTTTCCAGTCCTGTGACATACGAACCATGGCATCATAGATAGAACTGTCACCGTGCGGGTGGAAATTCCCCATGATATTCCCAACAGACTTGGCCGACTTGCGGTAACTCTTGTCAAAAGTATTGCCATCCTTATTCATAGAATAAAGAATACGACGCTGAACCGGCTTCAAGCCATCACGAATATCTGGCAAGGCCCGGTCTTGAATAATGTACTTGGAGTAGCGACCAAAGCGCTCTCCCATGATGTCTTCTAGGGACATATTTTGAATGTTAGACATAATAATTCTCTTTTTAGTGTTTTATTGTAAAGTAAATCTATATTTTATAAATTTAACTGTTTCTTTGTAGGTAGTAAGAAAAGAAGAGCAATCCTACTAATCCTAGAATGAATAAAAGATTAATTTTAATAACAAATAAGCTAAGTAGGGTATTAATTAGGCCGTGAAAAATGGCGCAAAAAAGGACCGACTTAGTCTTTTTGAAAACAGCTGCTAGAAGAATACTGAGATAAATTGCAAATAGACTGAATAATATAAAAGGCATACCACTTTGGGAACTTCCAATCACAAACCATAAAGGTATATGCCATATTGCCCAAATACAACCTGTTATCAAACCGGAAATCCAAAAGGAGAATCTAGTTTCCAAAGTTGGTTGCAAGATGCCTCGCCATCCCAATTCTTCTTCGCCACCATAAACACAGACTGCACTCAAAAAAACAACAAACAAATTTCCTAGTGGAAAAGCCGGATTAAGCTCCTTAGATGAGAAAGCAATGACACCTGTTTGCACGAAAATTAGTAAAAGAAATAACAAAATATATTTCTTTGAGTCCCCTAAGATAAAAGAGACTATGCTTTTAATGGATTTTTGAGGCAAACAAGAAATTGCTGCAATGGTAGGACCGAAACCTCCTAGTAAATGGAGAAAAACTCCTAGTGGACTTGTTAGACTTAAGAGGTTCATTTGCGTCAGAAAAGCGAGCAATCCCCAACCAAATCCCCAAGAAATGAGAAAACTAATCAGTAAAAATTTTGTTATCTTATTATTTTGTAAATGTTTCATTTTTTTCGAGTCTCTCCTCAGCATACTGAATCATCTTCTCAGCCACTTCTTTTCCATACTTAAATCCCATCTTTTGAGCAAGACTTTGAGCTTCTTGATGGAAAAGTTGCATGGTAGCAAATAAAGACTGAGTGATTTTGTCTAAACTTGAGAAATCAAGAAGAGCAGAGAATTCCTTCTCCTTCTCAATTGGCAAGTAGTTGAAGAGATACTTGTAATTTTTACCAATGTCGACAACACCTCTATCACTTGCTACCTGCCAAGCTAAGATTTTCAATAGTTCTTGCTGACAAATACCGTAGAGGTGGTCAGTCGCATGTATGACTTGCTTACGGCATATCCCTTTGACCACGTAGGCTGACACCCACCAAAATTCATTGCAGGATTTTACAAAATTCGTTTCAGTAGCTGGGCTTGTCCAGTAACGCTCTAGATTTTGAGAATAGGGTTCAAATAAATGTTCTGGATCTTCTAAAACAGTGAATCCTGCCTCACTATCCACCCACTCTTTGATGTGCTCTTTTGGGCAAAGAGTCAAATCGATACGGTTGCCGTCTTCAAAAAGCATAAGATTTAGACGACGATGGTCAAGAGCAACCTCTTGCTCAATAATGCGTTTGCCAAACTGGTCTAGCCAGGAAAGGTCACTCGTCAAATTATCTAAATCATCCACGACATAGACCACGTCATAGTCTTGAAATTCATCTTTCGGAGCATGATCATTTGTTCTAGAACCCGATAAAGCAACAGCATCGACTTTTAAACTTTCAGCTATTTGTAAAATCAGATTCATCATTTCTGTTTCAGTTCTCATGGGAATACCTGCCTTTTTAGTGAAAACTCTTGATTCTGTAAAGGATATGTCTATAAAGAGGACTGACTGCTGGAACTTTTTCATTATCAAATTCTTTGACAAATTCCATGCCTAGCTTTTGCATGACTTTTTGCGAAGGGAGATTGTACAAGGATGTAAAAGAGTAAACTTCTGACAAGCCAGCTTGCTGGAAAGCGAAGTCTAGACAGGCTTGGGCAGCCTCCGTCTCATAACCATCTTGGCTAGTTCAAGCGAATCTGTCAGACCCAGTTTGTTGTCAAGCGTCATTGTCTGTCTCCTTTCATTCAGATTTTCTAAACCCTGTACCAACAGGCTTAAAACTTATTGACCGATAAAATCCATCTGCTTCAGATATTAATTCAATCCGTGTCAAAGGATATTTTTTGTGAATCTCCTCAATCAGCTGCTGTCCCAGTCCTTTTCTGCGGTGGGATTTATCAATAATTATTTCAGCTAAAAAGGTCGTCATGACTTCATCTGTCAAGTAGCGGACAAAACCAAGGATTTTCTGGTTCTCTTCAACTACCAAGTAATGGGACAGATTTGTTGAAAATAATGATGCCACTTTTTCCTCTGTAAAAGAAATCCATTTTTCATTTTGATAAAGGGAATAAATAGCTTGACAATCTTTTGTGATTGCAGGTCTGATTATCATTTTCTACTCCTTTCAAATCCGATGCGACCACTAATAATTTTTCAACTCAAATTTAGTTATATTCTAGTTGCTCTCCGTCGCTTCTTCCCTCACCTTCTTAGCTGGCTTGCGTTCTTAGCTGGCTTGCGTTTTTTATATTGACTGCGAATAGCGTTGAGATGGTCACGGAGATCGGCATACTGCTTTTTATCTGGATAAGCATAGGCGTTTATTGCAGTAAAATCCACAAGGAAGTCATAGATTTCTTGCAGTTTCGCACGGACTTCCTTATTTTGACTAGGTGCCTTGCCTTTTTGCTCAGCCAAGCGCTCCTTATAGGCTTTTTCAAACTGAGCCTGCGCCTTTGTCAAGGTTTCTACATGAGTTGTCAAATGAAGGATTGAAAGGGCAGTTTGGTAGTCAGTATCTTTTAGCTCCTTTAGCAAATGGTTAATAGCTTCTGTCTCTTTTTCGTAGCTCATACTCGTTAGCCCAGCATAATTTTTGAAAAGTTTGCTGAGTTTGTCGTAAGCTTCCTTGCTACTTGCCTCCTTCATACGAGAGAAGGCCTTGACCAAACCAGTCAAGGTAGAAAGCGCATCATCACGCTCACGATCAGACGCTTCCAAACTAGAAACCGTTTGACTGGCCTTGGAACGGTGCAAACCAGCTTGCAAGGTCTCAAGAAGTTTCTCCATATCCCCAAGCTTCGTTGCATAAACCTGCTCAGACTTATTATCTTTTGTAAAAGCCCCCAACTCATCCTTGCTCTCAGATAGAAGTTGGAAGAATTCGTTGTTTTCTAAATTGCGTACAGTTAAACTCGTGATTCCATTTACTGTTAGAAAAGAAATTCTTCATGTGAAATTTCTTGTTTTAGAACTGGGAAGGTGATTATTCGTTTGGGATAGTGTTTTAAAATAGTAAAAATCAAAAATACCTCTGCAAATCCAGTCCTGTTTCATAAAAATGGAGGATTGCCGTTTTCTCTGCAAGTGATGCTTCATTTGCTATTATTTTATATGCTGGAGGATAATACTGAAGAAGTGCATCTGACTCAAACATTGTTAAGTCTCCAATATCTTTTAAAATGGGATTGACATCTTTTTCTTGTTCATTCCTATCATAATCACTGCCATAATCTAAGAAATAATTCGATTCGTTTTTGAAATCATTATACATTTTCTCATCAAAAAGACTAATGAATCGATGATAAATAAAATTAAGTTCAAACCAAGCTTTTCTGTAGGGATTACCAAAAATGTTTTGTGCACTCCCTACTGACACAGACTCGTCAAATCCTTGGGACATCAGTACCTGTTTTAAATAACCAAATATAAACCAATCTTTAATTTTAGTTCTTTCAAGAGGGTTATCAAATTCCAAATCCCAGTTAGGATTATAATCAGGATTTACTATAGTTGGAATCACAAACCTTCCATGTGCCGCTGCATTTCTTATAATTCTTAAATCTGAAAGTACTGTTTTATGTAAAACAATATCTTTGACAAAAGGAGTTAATAAACGTCCCCCTGTAGAAATACTTTCTTTTGAAAAATCATCAAACTTAACAAGCAAAGATTCTAAAGTACTCAAATCCATTTGGTCCATTAAATCTTCTAATGGAATTATATCGGAATTAATATAATCAAATTTATCTGAGTAACTTAGATACTTAAATCTGTTTTGGGCTCTCTTATATTGTCCTTTCTTAACATCGTCTGTAGAATTTTTCCAGTATCTAACAACTCTAGTAGCAATTTCATCTCCACCTTCTCTCTGAGTAGCTAATCTACTTAATAAACTTTTGTATGAATTTTCAATCCCTAATATCCATCTTAACATCTTTTCCCTAAATACTTTGTCAATATCGTCAATTTTAACAATGTGTTTTACATCGATTTTTTTAAAATTACCCAAAGTTTTTTCAATAAAAAGACCATTAACAATATAATCTAACATATAGGGTTGAAATCCTATTTTTTTCAAATATTCATATAAAATAGCCTCATCATCTATCAAAATAGAATCATAAAGTTTTTTTAACTCGGAAGCAGTAAACTGATCAACTATAGACTCAAACTCTCTGATTTCGTTCTCCATTTGAATTTTTGATGGTAGTTGAATATTAAACAAATCAAATTTTTCTTTTACTTGTTCCAAATAGGACTTTGATTCCACACGCTTTTCCTGAATTAAATTTCGAGAATCAAACTTTAAGTCACCAGCTTCTCTAATTATCTTATCTCTAAGACTTACTCCCTTTTTTATATTAAACTCTACCTCTTTACTATATTCAATGTACTCAATACCGTTGATTTCTTTTATCATCTCAGGAGTAAACTGAAATGGAAGCTCCTCACCTTCTTGACCAAAACTATCCGTAGAAATATATCCGTAATTTCTAAATAGCTTGATAATTCTTCCTACACCTTTTTTCTTCTTGTTTTTATTTTTTCCCATTCTAAAAACTCCCATAACCTATACCTTCAATTTCATCAAAACACCATCTCCCCACTCTCCTCCAGCGTAAACTTGACATTATCTTCAATCCATTTACGACGTGGTTCGACCTTATCTCCCATGAGGACATTGACGCGGCGTTCGGCGCGTGCTAGATCTTCAATCGTGACACGAATGAGAGTTCGAGTTTCTGGATTCATGGTTGTTTCCCAGAGCTGGTCCGCATTCATCTCACCGAGACCTTTATAGCGTTGGAGGGTAGCGCCTTTACCGAGCTGCTTGCGGAGTTCTTCAAGTTCTCCGTCTGTCCATGCGTAGGCCACTTCTTCTTTCTTGCCTTTACCTTTGGACATCTTGTAAAGAGGCGGGAGGGCGATATAAACATGTCCTGCCTCAACTAGCGGACGCATGTAGCGGTAGAAAAATGTCAAGAGTAAAGTCTGAATGTGGGCACCGTCGGTGTCCGCATCGGTCATGATAATGATCTTGTCATAGTTGGCATCTTCAAGGGAGAAGTCTGCTCCAACACCCGCACCAATGGTATAAATCATGGTATTGATTTCTTCATTTTTGAGGATATCCGCCATCTTGGCTTTAGCTGTATTGATAACCTTACCACGAAGAGGCAAGATTGCCTGGAACTTGCGGTCACGGCCTTGTTTGGCAGAACCTCCGGCAGAATCCCCCTCGACTAGATAGAGTTCATTCTTAGCTGGATTCTTAGACTGGGCTGGGGTCAATTTCCCAGACAACAAGCCCTTATCTTTTTTATTTTTCTTCCCATTTCGGCTCTCATCACGCGCCTTACGTGCCGCTTCACGAGCATCACGCGCCTTGATAGCCTTGCGGATGAGGTTAGAAGCCAATTCCCCATTTTCCATAAGGAAAAAGGTCAACTTATCAGCCACAATTCCATCCACAACAGGACGAGCAAGAGGGCTTCCTAGCTTATCCTTGGTCTGTCCTTCAAACTGCAAATGTTCTTCCGGAACCAAGATAGAAAGAACGGCCGCTAGTCCTTCACGATAGTCTGACCCTTCAAGGTTTTTATCTTTTTCCTTGAGAAGCCCCGTCTTACGCGCATAGTCATTCATAACCTTGGTGATAGCAGACTTGAGACCTGTCTCGTGCGTTCCACCGTCCTTGGTGCGAACGTTATTGACGAAGGACAAGATGTTATCTGAAAATCCATCATTGTACTGGAGGGCCACTTCCACTTGGAAACCATTGTCTTCCCCTTCAAAGTATAGAACTGGCGTCAAGGTTTCCTTGTCTTCGTTCAGATAAGAAACAAAGTCCTGTACCCCATTTTCATAGTGAAACTCAACAGACTCATCTGTGCGTTTATCCGTTAGAGACAAGGTCACATTTTTCAAGAGAAAGGCTGACTCATTGAGGCGTTCTGAAATGGTATTGTACTTGAAATCGATTGTAGAAAAGATCGTCGCATCAGGCATGAAGGTCACTTTGGTACCTGTCTTGGACTTGGGTGCTGTACCGATTTTCTTCAGAGTCGTGACAGGTTTTCCACCATTTTCAAAACGTTGCTTATAGATTGCCCCATCACGGGTAATTTCAACTTCCAGCCAACTTGAAAGAGCGTTAACAACGGAAGAACCCACCCCGTGGAGACCACCAGATGTCTTGTAGCCACCCTGACCGAATTTCCCTCCGGCGTGAAGAATGGTAAAGATAACCTCAACTGTTGGGATTCCCATCGCGTGCATTCCAGTCGGCATCCCACGTCCGTGGTCTTGAACCGTTAAACTGCCGTCTTTATTAATGGTCACATCAATACGGTCACCAAATCCAGACAAGGCTTCATCGACAGCATTATCGACGATTTCCCAGACTAGGTGGTGGAGCCCAGCGCCATCGGTCGATCCGATATACATCCCTGGACGTTTTCGGACCGCATCCAACCCTTCTAGCACCTGAATGGCATCATCATTATAATTGTTAATATTGATTTCCTTTTTTGACACAAGGAACCTCCTATTCGTTCATCTTTACTATTCTACAGGTTTTCCAAGGATTTTGCAAAATTTTTCTTTCTCCGGTGTGACAATTTCAGAAGAGATTCTCTGCCTTTCTTCTCCATTTCATGATATAATAGGAGTATGATTACAATAGTTTTATTAATCCTAGCTTATCTGCTGGGTTCGATTCCGTCTGGTCTCTGGATTGGACAAGTATTCTTTCAGACAAATCTGCGTGAACACGGTTCTGGAAATACTGGAACAACCAATACTTTCCGCATTTTAGGTAAGAAAGCTGGTATGACGACCTTTGTGATTGACTTTTTCAAAGGAACTCTAGCAACGCTTCTTCCAATTATTTTTCATCTTCAAGGCGTTTCGCCTCTCATCTTTGGACTTTTGGCTGTTATTGGTCATACCTTCCCTATCTTTGCAGGATTTAAGGGAGGTAAGGCTGTCGCAACCAGTGCTGGAGTCGTTTTCGGATTTGCACCTGTCTTCTGTCTCTACCTTGCAGTTGTTTTCTTTGGAACCCTCTATCTTGGTAGTATGATTTCACTATCTAGTGTCACAGCATCTATCGCGGCTGTCATTGGAGTTTTACTCTTTCCACTTTTTGGTTTTATCTTGAGTCACTATGACCCTCTCTTCATTGCTATTATCCTAGCACTTGCTAGTTTGATTATCATTCGTCATAAGGATAATGTCGCTCGTATCAAAAACAAGACTGAAAATTTAGTCCCTTGGGGATTGAACCTAACCAATCAACATCCTAAAAAATAAAACGCCAGTTCATTCTGAACTGACGTTTTTTGTATGCTTATTTTGATTTGATATAGTTGATACCATCTGCTTTTGGTGCGACTGCTTTTCCAAAGAAGGCTGCCAAGACAAGAATTGTCAAAACATAAGGTGCGATTTGAAGATAAACCGCAGGCACTCCTTGTAGGAACGGCAATTGAGAACCGATAACAGCCAAACTTTGTGAAAGCCCAAAGAATAAACTAGAAAGCATGGCTCCGATTGGATTCCATTTTCCGAAAATCATCGCAGCAAGAGCGATAAATCCAGGTCCAACAATAGTTGTCACTGAGAAGTTAACTGAGATGGATTGAGCATAAATCGCTCCGCCAATTCCACCTAAGAAACCTGAAATGATAACTCCTAGATATCTCATCTTGTAGACATTGATTCCCAAAGTATCCGCTGCTTGAGGGTGTTCACCAACAGAGCGGAGACGAAGACCAAATCGGGTCTTGAAAAGGATAAACCAAGCAAAGAATGAGAAGGCAATGGCCAGATAACCAAGTAAACTAGTTGACTTGAAGAAGATATCACCAATCACTGGGATATTTGCCAAGACTGGGAAATCAAAGCGTCCAAAAGTCTGACTTAGGTTGTCGGTTTGTCCTTTGTTATAAAGGACTTTCACTAAGAAAACAGCCAAGGCTGGCGCCATCAAGTTCAATACCGTACCGCTGACAACATGGTCTGCACGGAAATGAACCGTCGCTGCTGCGTGGATGATAGAGAAGAGACCACCAACTAATCCTGCCACAAGCAAAGATAGCCATGGAGTTGCTGCTCCAAATTGTTCTGCAAATTCAAGGTTAAAGACAACTCCAGAAAAGGCACCCATAACCATAATTCCTTCAAGACCGACGTTTACCACACCACCACGTTCAGAGAAAACACCACCAATACTTGTAAAGATGAGAGGTGCTGAGTAAATCAGCATAGAAGACACCAAGAGGGTGAGCAAGGTTGTAATAGACATCTTTACTTACCTCCTTTAACTTGTTTTTTCGGTTTGACAAAGCGTTCAATAAGGTAATGAACACTGACAAAGAAGATAATAGACGCTGTTACAATGCTGACAAGCTCAGACGGTACCTGCGCCGCATTCATACCAGGAGCTCCAACTTGGAGAACACCAAATAGGAAGGCTGCAAAGAGAATACCAATTGGTGAGTTGGCCGCAAGCAAACTAACCGCCATCCCGTTAAATCCGACAGCTAATGACGACCCCTGAACATAAACGTTCTGGAAGGTTCCAAGTCCTTCAACAGCTCCACCAAGACCTGCCAAAGCACCTGAAATAATCATTGAGAGGATAATCGTTCGTTTTGCAGAAATACCAGCGTATTCTGAAGCATGTGGATTAAGACCAACAGCACGGATTTCAAAACCAAGAGTTGTTTTCTTGAGCATGAACCAAATAACTGCAACGGCAATGATGGCAAAGAAAATACCAATATTCATCCGCGAATTACCAGTCAACTCAGACAACCAAGGTGTCTGATAGGTTGCATTAGCCCCAACACGAATGGTCGAATCTGTACTTTGCATAAAGTCTTTAGGGAAGGCATGGATAAAGGCATTTCCTACATACAATACAATGTAGTTCATCATGATGGTCACAATGACCTCTGACGTCCCTAGATAGGCTCTCAGAATACCCGGAATCGCGCCGACAATTCCACCAGCAATCAGGGCAATCACGATAGTTGCTAGAATCATCAAGGGACGTGGCATATCTGGATGCAACAGGGCAAACCAACCACTGAGAATCCAACCTGCTAAAGCCTGACCAGGAAGTCCGACGTTAAAGAAACCAGCACGACTGGCAACAGCAAAGCCAAGACCAATCAAGACCAAAGGCCCCATAGCACGGAAGATTTCTCCAATCCCACGCAGACTACCAAAGGCTGTATAGAACAATTCTTCATAGCCCCAAATAGCATCATAACCGAAGATCCACATAACAATGGCCCCAAGTAAAATTCCTAGGAAGACAGAAATCAAGGGAACCGAAATTTGTTGTAATTTTTTAGACATCACTCTTCTCCTTTCCCAAGTTTCCACCAGCCATCAAGACACCAAGTTCTTGCTTATTGGTTGTTTCTGGTGACACAATACCTTGAATCTTACCATCGTGGATAACAGCAATACGGTCTGAGACATTTAAAATCTCATCCAATTCAAAGCTGACAACAAGAACAGCCTTCCCATTATCACGCTCTTCAATCAAGCGTTTGTGGATATATTCAATGGCACCGACATCCAAACCACGAGTTGGCTGGCTGACGATAAGGAGATCAGGATCTCGATCAATTTCACGAGCAATAATTGCTTTTTGTTGATTTCCTCCTGAGAGTGCAGCTGCAGGAACAAATTCGCTGGCAGCACGAACATCAAACTCTTCCATTAGCTTTTTAGCATAAGAAGTAATATTTGAATAGTTCAAAATTCCATTTTTACTATGTGGTTCTTTGTAGTAGGTTTGAAGGGCAATATTCTCAGAAATCATCATTTCCAAAATCAAGCCATCACGGTGACGGTCTTCTGGAACGTGCCCAACACTCAACTCTGTAATCTGACGTGGGGGCAAGCCTACAATTGAATCTCCTTTTAGCTCGATGCTACCAGATTCAACCTTGCGAAGACCTGTGATTGCTTGAATGAGTTCAGACTGACCATTTCCATCAATCCCCGCAATACCAACTATCTCTCCGGCACGAACATCCAAGGATAGATTTTTTACAGCTGGGACACCACGGTTTTCATTGACCACCAAATCTTTGATTGACAAGACCACTTCTTTTGGTTGAGAAGCTTGCTTCTCTGTTTTAAAGGAAACAGAACGACCTACCATCATTTCTGCCAAATCAGCATTGGTAGCCCCTGCAATTTCGACAGTTTCAATTGATTTCCCACGACGGATAACTGTAACGCGGTCAGAAACTGCGCGAATCTCGTCTAACTTGTGGGTGATCAAGATAATTGATTTTCCTTCTTTGACAAGATTTTTCAAAATAGCCATCAACTCATCAATTTCTGATGGAGTCAAGACAGCCGTTGGTTCGTCAAAGATAAGGATATCAGCCCCCCGATAAAGGGTTTTTAAAATTTCTACACGTTGTTGGGCTCCAACTGAGATATCTGCTATCTTGGCAGAAGGGTCAACAGCTAAGCCATAACGTTCAGAAAGAGCCTTGATTTCTTTGCTAGCTCCAGCGATATCTAGCACACCATTTTTAGTCAATTCACTACCTAAAATGATGTTTTCAGCCACTGTGAAGGCTTCTACCAACATAAAGTGCTGGTGAACCATTCCGATTCCCAAGCTAGCCGCTTTAGATGGTGAATCGAGATTGACAACTTGACCGTTGACCACAATTTCACCACTAGTTGGTTCAAGAAGCCCTGCTAACATGTTCATGAGCGTGGACTTACCAGCCCCATTTTCTCCTAAAAGTGCATGAATTTCACCTTTTCGTAGGTGCAGGTTGATTTTGTCGTTGGCAACAAATTCACCAAACACCTTGGTAATATCACGCATCTCAATGACATTTTCGTGTGCCATGTGCTCTTCCTTTCAGAGTCTTATTTTATTTCAATAAAACTTGCTAGTTTGTCTAGTAGCAAGCTTTACTGAGACAAAATGACTTTGTCTCAACTCTTAAAAAGCGGCCGATGGCCGCTTCCTAAGAAATAACTTCCATCCATTATTTTGCAGGAACTTTTACGCTTCCATCAAGGATTTTAGCTTTTGCATCTTCAACGGCTTTTTTACCTTCTTCAGAAAGGTTAGTTGTTACCAAGTCAACCCCTTTATCTTTCAATGAGTAAACGATCACTTGACCGCCAGGGAATTCACCTTTTTCTGCCTTGTTAGAAATATCTTTTACAGTTGTACCAACTTGTTTCAAAGTAGATGCAAGAACAAAGTTTGATTCTTTGCCATCTTTAGAAGTGTATTTACCTTCTGCTTCTTGGTCACGGTCAACACCGATAACCCAAACTTTTTCATTTTCAGGACGGCTTTCGTTGAGTGATTTTGCTTCTGCAAAGACACCAGCACCTGTACCACCAGCTACTTGGTAAACAATATCTGCACCGGCTGCGTATTGTGCAGCTGCAATTGTTTTACCTTTAGCAGCATCACCAAATGAACCAGCGTAGTCAACTTGGACTTTGATAGATGGGTCTACTGACGCAACACCAGCCTTGAATCCTGCTTCAAAACGAGAGATAACTTCTGACTCCTGCCCACCTACAAAACCAACTTGTTTTGTCTTAGTTGTTTTTGCTGCAGCTACACCTGCAAGGTAACCTGACTCATTATCAGCGAAAGTTACGCTCGCAACATTCTTTTGATCTTTAATCACATCATCAATCAAGACATAGTTCAAATCAGTGTGCTCTGCTGCTGCATCTTTAACTGCATTGTGAAGGGCAAAACCAACACCAAAGATTAGGTTGTAACTTCCAGCCGCTTGTTGCAAGTTGTTAGCGTAGTCAGCTTCACTTGTTGATTGGAAGTAAGTGAAACCGTTATCTTTTGAAAGATTGTGTTCTTTACCCCAAGCCTGCAAACCTTCCCAAGCTGATTGGTTGAATGATTTGTCATCAACACCACCAGTATCAGTGACGATTGCTGCTTTTGTCTTCACATCAGAAGATGAATCTGCCTTACGAGAAGAGCGGTTACCACATGCAGCAAGTCCAACTGCTGCCACTGCTACTAGGCCAAGACCTAGCCATTGTTTCTTGTTCATTACTGAACCTCCTAAATAAGATGTGCAACGATGTTGCAAGTATGGATTGGTTGGCCACAAGGACCGTGCCACTCAGAGAGCGACTCAGACTAATTTAAGTCTGTAAAAGAGTATGGAAGTAATTCCCCGACCGTCATCTCGACCGTCGATTTATCTTTTGCGACTAAGGTCACTTTTAGATCTTGTTCAAAAAACTCGACCATTACTTGGCGACAAGCGCCACATGGTGAAATCGGTTTTTCAGTTTGTCCATAGACAATCAATTCGGAAAATTCTCTTTGTCCTTCAGATATAGCCTTAAAAATGGCTGTTCTCTCACCGCAATTGGTCAAAGGATAGCTAGCATTTTCGATATTCACTCCCGTGTAAACACTTCCGTCTTTTGCCACTAAAACTGCTCCGATAGGAAAGTGAGAATAGGGGACATAGGCATGTTTGCTGGTTTCAATTGCCAGTTCAATCAACTCAGTAGTCGCCATCTGCCAATTCTCCTTTTAAAATGGCTACCCCAGCTGACGTTCCGATACGAGTCGCACCTGCTTCGACAAAGGCAAGAGCATCTGCATAAGAACGAGCTCCACCGGCAGCCTTGACACCCATATCAGGTCCAACTGTTTCACGCATTAATTGAACATCTGCTATCGTAGCGCCGCCAGTTGAAAAGCCAGTAGATGTTTTAACAAAGTCAGCTCCCGCTTTTTGGGCTAATTGACAAGCCACTACTTTTTCTTGGTCAGTCAGAAGGCAAGCTTCAATAATAACTTTCACTAACTTATCACCACTTGATTCCACAACTGCACGTATATCAGACTCAACCAAATCAAGATTTCCTGATTTGAGAGCACCGACATTGATCACCATATCAATCTCATCTGCGCCATGTTGAATCGCTTCTTTGGTTTCAAATGCTTTTACAGCTGAAGTTGTTGCTCCCAGTGGGAAACCGACTACTGTGCAGACCTTGACATCAGTGCCTTCAAGCCCTGTTTTAGCATATTCAACCCAGGTCGGATTGACGCAAACACTGGCAAAATCATACTCTCTAGCCTCAGACAACAAACAATCAATTTGTTTTTCTGTCGCATCTTGCTTCAAAAGCGTATGATCGATATATTTATTTAATTTCATATCCGGATTCTCCTGTCGTTTATGAGATAATTTCTATAATTTCTCGTAAACTTTGCACCCTATCATTTATTTTAACATATTTTTGAAAATCTGTAACTAGCTGAGGAGAAATTTTCCCATTTGTGTATACTTTTGCAACAATTTCTCCCTTTTGAACGGAATCTCCAACTTTCTTTTCAAAAACAATTCCTGTTTCATAGTCCAAGGCATCAGATTTGACTGCACGGCCTGCCCCCAGCCTCATGGCATAGAGACCAAATTCCATTGCTGGAAGAGCTGAAATGACACCCGTTTCCTGAGCAGGGATTTCCACCACATGGGCAACATTGACTGGGCGATAGAGGTCTTCCAAGTCTCCACCTTGGGCTTGGACCATTTCCTCAAATTTAGCCAGCGCTTGGCCATTTTCAAGATGTTGGCGAACTTCTTCAACTGTCTTGTTTACATTTGCCAGGCCAAGCATAATTTGAGCCAATTCACAGATGAAGTGGGTAATATCCTGACGGCCTTGCCCTTGTAAAATCTCCAATGCTTCAAGGATTTCCAGACGATTTCCAATAGCACGCCCTAAAGGCTGGCTCATATCCGTAATGACTGCAACTGTTTTACGGCCGACTGCTTTCCCTAAATCCACCATGGTTTGAGCCAATTCACGCGCCTCATCAACCGTCTTCATGAAGGCCCCCTCACCGACAGTTACGTCTAGCAAAATAGCATCCGCCCCTGCCGCAATTTTCTTGCTCATCACCGAACTGGCAATCAAAGGAATCGTGTCTACAGTTGCGGTCACATCACGAAGGGCATAGAGAAGCTTGTCAGCTTTGACCAGCTGGTCTGATTGCCCAATGACAGATACACCAATGTCCTGTACCTGACGAATAAAATCCTCTTGACTGCGTTCCACTTGATAGC
Source organism: Streptococcus pseudopneumoniae (assembly GCF_001076775.1). Taxonomy (GTDB): domain Bacteria; phylum Bacillota; class Bacilli; order Lactobacillales; family Streptococcaceae; genus Streptococcus; species Streptococcus pseudopneumoniae_G. The sequence continues at coordinate 163,411 of NZ_JVGV01000007.1, read as the reverse complement.
CCTTGATTGACTCCAATTTATCAATTGTTCCACCAGTATGGCCGAGACCACGACCACTCATTTTTGCCACAGGTACACCAAAGCTAGCAACAAGAGGAGCCAAAATCAAGGTCACCTTATCACCAACACCACCAGTAGAATGCTTGTCAACCTTAACCCCATCAATAGCAGATAAATCAAACTCTTGCCCTGTCTTGACCATCTTCATAGTTAGGTCAGAGATTTCTCGAGTCGTCATTCCTTTGAAATAAACAGCCATAGCAAAAGCAGACATCTGATAATCAGGAACAGTTCCTGACACATAGCCTTCAACTAGCCATTCAATTTCACTCGAAGTCAGTTCTTGACCGTCTCGTTTCTTTTGGATTAAATCAACTGCTCTCATTCTTTCACACTTCTAAGGATATAGTATCCCTTATCTTTTTTGACGATTTCACAATTACCAAACACATCTTCCATCTTGGACTTGGCACTTGGAGCCCCTTGTTTCTTCTGAATAACGATTGTTAAATCCCCACCAGTTTCCAAAAAATCTTTACTTTTCTCAATGATTTCATGAACCACTTGCTTGCCTGCACGGATAGGAGGATTGGAAATGACATGGTCAAAATGTCCTTCAACTTGTTCATAGATGTTGGACTGGAAAATCGTCGCTTCTATTTTATTTCGTTCAGCATTTTGTCGCGCCAAATCCAAGGCACGATTATTGATATCGACCATGGTCGACTGAACTCCATAAGCCTTAGCTAAAGACAAGCCCAAAGGTCCGTAACCACAGCCTACATCAAGAACAGTTTCTCCTTGGTTGACCTCAAGACACTTGAGCAAGAGTTGACTCCCAAAGTCAATCATTTTCTTGCTAAAAACACCCGCATCCGTCAAAAAGGTCATTTTTTCTCCCAACAAGTCCACTCTCAACTCATGAATGTCGTGAGCAGCGTCAGGATTCTCTGCATAATACATTTTACTCATGAAACTATTTTACCATAATTTGACTTAAATTGTAAATCGTTTACAAATTGATCATAAAACGAAAAAGACTGAAGAAAGCTAGTAAACAAGACTTTTTCTTCAATCTCTTTTAACTTTTATAACCGAATAACAAAGCACGTAGGACTAGATATCTCATAGTCTATAGTCTGGCACATTTTTATTTCTTTACCTTCAAATGCTTCATTACCAACAAGATTCCCAACAAGATGTTTAGATAAAAGCCCAACTGATACGTTTTTGTCAGAATTTCCAAACTTGTCCAAAGTCGGATTAAATCTTCTAGTGACATGCGGAAGAAATAACCCTCTGTAGCAATCCATAGAACTAAAAAGACATAACTTCCAGCAGCAAACCATTTCGTCCACCGTTTTTTTAGGAAGAAAGCAATCAAGAGCGAACAGATAAAGACAGCTGTTACAATGGCATGTTCCATCAAAAAAGTAAAACCGTAATAGGTTTCCACAAAACGTCTACCATTATCCGCATTCGCTCCTTTTAAAAAAGGTAGTGCAAAACTTAAAATAAAACAGAGTTCCAGTATATAACTTTTTAAGATTTTCATAGTACACCTCCTATAAATTGTGAATCCCAAAGCCCCCTTTATTGGCTTATAAGTCAGGAGAAAGTAGCTCCTACCTCATCAAGAAATTGGTCAACCCTATCTACTTCTATTATACGATATTGGTTTACTATCATCAAGAAACCGCTTTATTTTTTTAGCTTTTTATGGTATGATAAACAAAATATCTAGGGGAAAACAAATGACCAACGAATTTTTACATTTTGAAAAAATCAGCCGCCAGACTTGGCAATCGTTACATCGAAAGACAACACCTCCTTTGACAGAAGAGGAATTAGAATCCATCAAGAGTTTTAATGACCAGATTAGCTTGCAGGATGTTACCGATGTCTATCTCCCCCTAGCCCATCTCATCCAGATTTACAAGCGTACCAAGGATGATTTGGCCTTTTCAAAAGGGATTTTCCTTCAACGTGAAAGCAAGTCCCAGCCTTTTATCATTGGGGTTTCTGGGAGTGTTGCCGTTGGAAAATCCACAACCAGTCGCCTACTTCAAATCCTACTGTCCCGTACACTTACAGATGCTAGGGTTGAGTTGGTAACAACCGATGGCTTTCTCTATCCCAACCAGACCTTGATTGAGCAAGGGATTCTAAATCGTAAGGGATTTCCTGAAAGCTATGATATGGAAGCTCTTCTCAACTTCCTGGATCACATCAAAAATGGACAAGATGTAGATATTCCTGTCTATTCTCATGAAGTCTACGACATCGTACCTGAGGAAAAGCAGAGCGTCAAAGCTGCTGATTTTGTCATTGTTGAGGGAATAAATGTCTTTCAAAATCCACAAAATGAGCGTCTCTACATTACTGACTTCTTTGACTTTTCCATCTATGTTGATGCTGCAGTCGATGACATCGAGAGTTGGTATCTAGACCGTTTCTTGAAAATGCTGAGCCTAGCCCAAAACGACCCTGATAGCTACTATTATCGTTTTACACAAATGCCGATTGGGGAAGTGGAATCCTTTGCCCATCAGGTCTGGACCAGTATCAATCTCACAAATTTACAAAATTATATTGAACCAACTAGAAATCGTGCAGAAGTGATTCTTCATAAAACAAAGAACCATGAAATCGATGAAATTTACTTAAAAAAATAATTTTCCCTTGTCAAAACGTAAGTTTTCAGATATAATGGTATAGTTAGTAAATATGGAGGTAAGAACATTGGCAAACATTAAATCAGCTATCAAACGCGCTGAATTGAACGTTAAACAAAACGAAAAGAACTCAGCTCAAAAATCAGCTATGCGTACTGCTATCAAAGCTTTCGAAGCAAACCCATCTGAAGAACTTTTCCGTGCTGCTAGCTCAGCTATCGATAAAGCAGAAACTAAAGGTTTGATTCACAAAAACAAAGCAAGCCGCGATAAAGCTCGTCTTTCAGCTAAACTTGCTAAATAAGAAACAGTCCATAGAGGCTGTTTTTTTGTCCCCAAATAGGAAAAGGTAGAAAATGAAAATCGCAATTATCGGATATTCTGGTGCTGGTAAGTCAACTCTAGCTGAAAAGCTGTCTCACTGCTACTCCATCCCAAAACTTCACATGGACACACTCCAATTTCAACCCGGTTGGCAAGACAGTGATCGTGAATGGATGTTGACCGAGATGGAAAATTTTCTCACAAAGCATGAAGCTTGGGTCATTGATGGGAATTATTCTTGGTGTTTCTATGAGGAAAGAATGCAGGATGCTGACCAAATCATCTTTCTCAATTTTTCTCGCTGGAATTGTCTGCTACGAGCCTTTAAACGATACCTCACATACCGAGGCAAGGTCAGAGAAAGTATGGCAGCTGGTTGTCAAGAACAATTTAATTGGGAGTTTATCAGATGGATTCTTTGGGACGGACGGAGCAAATCCGCTAAGGAACGCTACAAGTGGATTCAAAAAAACTATCCATATAAAGTGGTCATCCTCAGATCACAAAAAGAGATAGATCAATTTCTAGATAAGAAAAGGAAGTCCTCCAATTCATAAAGAAGGGCTTCCTTTTTAGATATAATTACTCTGCAATCAAGGTTTCTAATCCAACCTTCATCATATCAGTGAAGGTATTTTGACGTTCTTCTGCAGTTGTGTCTTCGTCTGGATTAACCAAGCTATCAGAGATTGTCATAATAGCTAGCGCGTCAACATGGTGTTGGGCTGCCAGATAGTAAAGGGCTGCTGCTTCCATTTCCACAGCCTTGACTCCCCATTTACCAAGTTCGATGTTCTTTTCAAAGTAGTTTGAATAAAAGACATCAGATGATAAAACGTTCCCAACGTGGGTTGTCATACCAAATTTTTTGGCGATATGGTAGGCCTTATCCAGCAAATCAAAGCTAGCGATTTGTGGGAAATCGTACTGTGGCCAGTCATTACGGACGATGTTTGAGTTAGTTGCAGCCGCCTGCGCCAAAACTAATTCACGAACGTGAACATCTTCATTCAAAGAACCCGCAGTTCCCACACGGATCAATTTCTTCACACCGTAGTCAACAATTAACTCACGCGCATAAATCGAAATAGATGGTATCCCCATCCCAGTTCCCATGACGGATACACGGTGGCCCTTGTAAGTACCAGTGTAACCAAACATGTTACGCACTTCGTTAAAACAAACAGCATCTTCAAGGAAATTCTCCGCAATAAACTTAGCACGAAGAGGATCCCCAGGAAGAAGAATTTTATCAGCAATTTCACCCTGCTGAGCAGCAATATGGATAGACATAATTTATGATACAAAGAGCGACAAGAAAACGACTGAAAATTAGGAATCTGACGAGAAATCCTGATTTCTCAGTCAGATTATCTATTTTCCGAGTTTCCCGCTCGTGTTCAAATTAGAACACCTCACTCTACCTTTCTTTTTTTATATTCAGGATAGCGACAGAGAACAAAGTAAAAATAGGAAACTGACGAAGCATCTCAGATGCTAGACAGTTTATCTTTTTTACACAGTTCTCCGCCCGTATTCAGTTCAATGAATACAGTTAACCCATCCTTTCTTTATTCTAAAATTTATAATCAGAAAGATACCAAACCCGTCAAAAAGCAAAGGGAAAATAGGAGTTGGGTGCAGTGAGCGATGCTCGCTAGGCCAACTATCTTTTTCCCACTGCTTTTAGGGTGGGTTCAATTCCTTTCTTTCTTAATTTTGATGATATTGAGAAGATTAGCCCAGATTCAATTCAAACCCGAACTCCCTTTTTCTTCTGAGTTTTTAGAAAAGTTTTCCGCTCGTGTTCAAATCAGAACATCTCGCTCTACTTTTCTTTTTTTTTATTTTTATATTTCATAGCTAGGAAAAATCGGATTCAACCATGACTCCGATAAGCCTACTTCATTTTTATTTAAAACAGTTATAAATAAATTGAGAGTTTTTTTAATATTTTAAATCAAATCATTGACTAGAAGAAATGGGCATTTCCTACCTAATTACTTTACTCTTTGACTTCTGACACAGTATGCTAGCCCAAGGAAAGCAATCTAACACTTTTGCAAAACCATAAGCTAGGAAAGCTGTTACTAAGAGATATGGAAGAGATTCTATACCTAGCCCAGTGAAGCCTATTACTAATCCAGTTGCAGACCAGGGAGCCCTCAAGGTCACAGATAAAAAGCAAACAGAACCCAAAAGTAAAACGGTTGGCTGACTGTCCAAACCTAGAATCATGCCCAAGAGAGCAGCTCCAGCCATCCCCAAGGCAAAAGATGGCGTAAGGGTACCACCATAGGCCCCTGCCCACAGAGTAATAAGAACGACCAGTGCTTTTAGGATAAACAAGAGGAATACTGTTTTGCCATTGCTACCATTCAATACTTCCTGAGCCATCATACGTCCATTTCCAAGTAGATGTGGAAAATAACTTGCCAACCCAGCAAGAAAAAGAAAAGTTGTAGGCAATGTGAGAAGTACTCGTTTATCTTTTATCCTGTTTGAAGACGCTGCCTTACTTAAGCGACCAAAAAGCCAAGCCAGAGGGGTTAAGAAAAGAAGTAATAAGGGAATAATCCATATTTCCTTTAATGACCATGTGATAGCTGGAATCTGGTAGAGAGCCTGATCTGAAATAACCAAGCCTGCCATATAGGTTGAAACATAGGTAGTCAAACCGACTAAGACAAATCGTTTAATAGATAGAGCAATTCCTAGGGTTTCAAAAACAAAGAAGACACTTGTTAATGGAACCTGATAAACAGCCGCTAAACCAGCACCAGCACCACAAGCAAGGAGAAAGATTTGATCCTTCTTAGAGAGAAAACATTTTTTTCCAATTGGCCCTGCAAATAGAGTTCCAATCTCTCGTGGTGCAGCTTCTTTGCCAATAGGGGCTCCCCCTCCAACTGCAATGATCTGCCAAATTGAATGAAATAGCTGTTTTAGAAAATGAAGCTTGTATTGTGAAGTCTCATCCTTCATCTGAGCTTTGATGGAATAAATCTTAGACCCTTTTTGCAAGAAATACCAGACCAAGGATGAAGCAAGACCCACGATCATTAAACTTAGTCCTATCTGTGAGGAGGAAACTCCATCTGTCAAAAATCCAGTATGATGCTCTGACCGACCAAAAGCTAGCTCCTCCACCATCTCTAAAAGATAATGGAGAAATATACCAGATAAACCTGAAACTATTCCTTGCAGAATTACTGCTATGAATAATCTAAAATTATAAGGGATTTTTCGAAAAATACTCCTCAATTCTATTAACATGATTACAATTCAGCAAGAATCGCTTTAAGCAAGCCTTTGAAGTCGCCTTTAACACGTTCAGTCACTTCTACAACTTCTTCGTGGTTGAGTTCTTCTTGGAATCCAGCTGCAAAGTTAGTAATACATGAAATACCGAGAACTTTCAAGCCTGAGTGGGCTGCCACAATAACTTCAGGAACAGTCGACATACCAACTGCATCTGCTCCCAGTGTCTTATAAGCACGGATTTCTGCTGGAGTTTCATAAGTCGGACCTGTTACACCAATATAGACACCTTCATCAAGCTTGATGCCAAGTTTCTTGGCCACTTCATGGGCAGTAGCACGATATTCTGGAGTGTAGGCTTTAGACATATCTGGGAAACGTGGACCAAAGTCATCCAAGTTTTCACCCATCAATGGGTTTTGCCCCGTCATATTGATATGGTCTGAAATAGCCATCAAAGTACCAGGCCCATATCCAATACCACCAGCAGCATTGGTTACAATGACACCTTCACATCCAAGAACTTTCATGACACGAACTGGGAAAGTCACAACTTCCAGAGGATTTCCTTCGTAGAAATGGAAACGCCCTTGAAGAGCTAAGACCTTGCGACCTGCAAGTTCACCATATACCAATTTACCAGCGTGACCGACTACTGTTGAGCGGCCCCAGTTTGGAATGTCTGCATAGTCTACTACAACTGGATTTTCGATTTCTTCTGCCAATTCTCCAAGTCCTGATCCAAGGATTAGACCAAACTCAGGCGCTTGAACACCCTTTTCTTTCAGGAAAGCAGCTGTTTCATTGATTTTGTTTAAAAATGTCATTGTGTGTCTCCTTTATTAGTTTTAAGCATTTGACCGATTTTGTCAAAGGTTTTGGCATTGCGAATGGTGATGTTGCGATAAAAAGGCATCTTGAGCAAGTACTTATGATAGGCAGTTGCATAGTAGGATTCCTCAGAGAATTTCCCCCAGAAAATCCCAAGTCTTCCAAAATGAACGATTTCATCTTTCAATTCCAAACTTTCAACTGTCTCAATGACTTTAGCCACATCCAATCCCTCCGTGTAAAAGAGGATATCCTTTCGTGCCAAATCTTTGGTCCACCAATCTGGCAGATTCTTCAGCTCTTCTTCATAATCTTCCTGACTTAGTAAAGAAAAGCTCTGAATAAATGGATAATGGACTGCAAAGAAATCCTCTAACTTTTCAACTAATCGGTCCTTGGGAACTGTCGAAGTAAAGAAAATATTGCCACTGTTGATGTAGGTTTCAACTTTTTCCAGTCCCAACTCTGTCAATTCTTGACGAAGTTGCGCCATGACAACTTTATTTTTGCCACCAACATTGATGCCTCTAACCAGCAAAGCATAACGCGTCATCTTATACCAATTTATCTAAGAAACTTTCCCCAATCATGGCAGTTTCCACATCAAAGTTATCGGCAACAGTCGCTGAGATATCTGCAAAATGTCCGACAGGAATGAGACCATTTCCTTTAAAGGCAGGGCTATAGGCCAACAATGGAATATATTCGCGAGTGTGGTCTGTTCCTGCATAGGTTGGGTCATTTCCATGGTCCGCTGTAATCAAGAGAAGGTCGTTCTCTCGCATGGCTGCTATAATTTCAGGCAAGCGTTCATCAAACTCATGCAAGCAATCACGGTAACCATGAGCATTGCGGCGGTGGCCGTAAAGGGCATCAAAGTCAACCAAGTTTGTGAATGAGAATCCTTTTTCAAACTCAGCAAGGCCCATGGTCTTCAATAGTGTATCAATTCCATGACTATTTGACTTGTTGTGACCCATATCATGGTTGATACCAGCACCGTTAAAGATATCATTGATTTTACCAACAGCATAAGTATCGATACCAGCCTCATTCAATTTATCCAAAACAGTCGGTGCAAATGGAGAAACGGCTAAGTCACGACGGTTGGCTGTACGAGTGAAGTTACCTGGTTCACCTACATAAGGGCGAGCAATGATACGACCTAGAAGGGCAGGACGTTCAAGTGTAATTGAACGAGCGTATTCACAGATACGGTACAATTCGTCCAAAGGAATAATATCTTCGTGGGCAGCAATTTGCAAGACCGGGTCAGCTGAAGTATAGATAATCAACTCCCCAGTTTCCATTTGACGTGGTCCAAAATCATCGATAACAGCCGTTCCTGAGTAAGGTTTGTTAGCTTCACGAATAACCTTGCGTCCTGAAAATTCTTCGATTTTTGTCAGGATTTCTTCTGGGAATCCATTCCAGAAAGTATCGAAAGGCTCAGTAATGTTGAGTCCCATGATTTCCCAGTGTCCAGTCATGGTATCCTTACCAAGGGATACTTCCTCTAATTTTGTTGCATATCCAGTTGGATTGCTTTCTGCAGGTACAGTCTTAAGAGGAGTTTCACGAGGAATATTTCCCAGACCAATTTTAGCCATGTTTGGGACATTCAAACCAACTGCTTTTGAAATGTGTCCTAATGTGTCAGAAGCTCCATCTGGAACTCCTGCATTGACAAAGTTATTAGCATCTGGTGCAGCACCGATTCCTACAGAATCTAGTACCACCAAGTGAATACGATTAAATTTTGACATAGTGTATCTCCTTATTCTTTTAGTTATCTTGCTTTTGTTGAAGTTAAAATCTGAACCCCGTCTCGTCCAGCAACGATGACCTTATCCACCATTTGATTGAATAAGCCGTGCTCCACGACGCCAACGACATGGTCCAATTCTTGTCCGAAAGTAATTGGATCTTCAATGACATCCAAGGCAAGGTCAATGATAAAATTCTGCATATCGGTCACAAAACGTTGGCCGTCTTTTTCGCGGAAACTTGGTTTGTAGCCAGCTCGCTCAAAACGACGAAAGACCTGTTCTGCGCCATACTGAACCACTTCTACTGGCAATTTAAAAGCACCCAGTTTCTCGACTAGCTTGCTTTCATCCACTACCCAAATGTAGTCTTTTGAGGGCGTTGCAACAACCTTCTCCATCAGAAGGGCACCACCACCACCTTTGATTCCATTAAACTGATTATCCACTTCATCCGCCCCGTCGACTGTCACATCGACAAAGTCTACTTGGTCAATAGACTTGAGTGGGATATTAAGCCCTTCAGCCTGTTTACTAGTCACACTAGAAGTCGTTACAGCTGTAATCTGCAACCCTTCTTCCTTGATACGACGACCGATTTCTTCGACAAAATAATAGGCAGTAGAACCCGTTCCAAGTCCGACAACCATACCATCCTTGACAAACTCAGCAGCCTTGATACCTGCCATTTTTTTCAGATTTTCCACTCAAACACCTCCATTAAAGAGCTAACTTTATTATAACATGTATCACTTTTTATTTCATGGATACACTGAAAAAAACCGAACATTTTTATTTTTATGTCCACCTTGTTTTGGTAGTTAGAATATTAGCCAAAAGTAGCAACAGTTGATTTTTTATCATAAAGATGATTAAATAGTTAAGTAAAGAAAAGGAGAAATAAGATGAACCCATTAGATTTGTTTAACCAAGTAAAAGAATTAATCGAAACAAAAGATTTCGAAGCGGCAAAAACATTTGTTGCAGAAAATCAAGAACAGCTTGGAGAATACTTCTCCCAAGCTCAGCAGTTAATTTCTGGTTCTGAAGGTCTAGATGGCCTCGTTGGAAAGATTAAAGGATTTTTCTAAAAATATAAAGGCGCCTGAAACGATCAGGTGCCTTTTTGAGATATTTTTTTCATTATTTTGAGAAGATGACTACTGATTTCCGTCGGCAAGACCACATAATGTTCTTGAGATAGTTCTTGGGCTATGGCTGAATGAAGATGGGTTGCTACTGCCACACGTTCGTAGAGACTGGCCTGTCGAAATTGGCCTACAAATCCTGCAATCATCCCAGCCAGAGTATCTCCCATTCCCCCAGTCGCCTGATAGGGACCACCAACCTGTAACTGGTAATAATCAGATTGGCCAACTTGCCAAATACGAGTAGCTGAACTTTTTTCAACTAAAATCGTTCCTTGAGGGAAGGAAGTCAGGGCACTAGCCGTTGCAGCTTCGCTTTGATTTTCAATAGCAATACCAGACAGCTTTTCCCATTCTTTTTGGTGGGGAGTTAGGATAAGCTGGTTAGACGGAAATGACAAACTTGTCCTAGCAAGAATAGTCAAAGCACCTCCATCTACAATCAAAATCTGATTCTGTCTTAAGCTAGCAAAGACCTGTTTTACTAAATCTTCTCCAAAAACATCATCTCGTAAACCAGGCCCCAGCAAGACAACTTCTGCCTTCTCCAATTGCTCTTGTAACAATTGCTGGTCTTGCAGAGAAAAGGCCATAGCCTCAGGTAAATGGCTGTGCAGAGCAGGGATATTTTCCCTATCCGTTCCAACGGTCACCAATCCTGCACCGCTTTTTACAGCTGCCAAAGCAGCCATGATAATAGCACCACCATAAGGATAGGTCCCACCCAGCAACAGCAGACGACCGTAATTTCCTTTATGACTTGTACGAGAACGTTCAATAATGACTTTTTCTAATAAGGTTTGATCAATCACTTTCATCTTTTTTCCTCTCGCATTTATTATACAACAAAAAGGAGGCGCATACCTCCTTTTATAAACTTATTTCTAAAATTTAATATTCATTTCTGCCATTTTAGATATAGCTATAGAAAATACACTTTCCTCAGAAAATTTTTCTCTTATTTTCTATCCAATGTCCGGAGTGCTGCTTGATAAGTTTGCTCCATCAGCATAGTAATGGTCATAGGACCTACACCTCCAGGAACTGGCGTAATATGGCTAGCAAGTGGGGCAACTGCCTCATAATCAACATCCCCACAGAGCTTACCATTTTCATCGCGGTTCATCCCGACATCGATGACAACCGCACCAGGTTTTACAAAGTCAGCAGTCACAAACTTAGCACGACCGATTGCAACAACCAGAATATCTGCTTTAGCAGCCACCTTGGCAAGATTATGAGTCCGTGAGTGGGTCAAAGTCACTGTCGCATTCTTTGCCAAAAGAAGCTGGGCCATAGGTTTTCCAACGATATTGGAACGACCAATGACGACCGCATTTTTACCTTCCAAGTCAATCCCATATTCATGAAACATTTCCATAATTCCTGCAGGTGTAGAAGGAATCATGACTGGATGACCAGACCAGAGGCGTCCCATGTTTAAGGGATGGAAACCATCCACATCCTTTTCTGGGTCAATGGCCAACAAAACTGCTTCTTCATCAATATGTTTTGGTAATGGTAACTGGACCAATATCCCATGCCAAGCTGAATCTTGATTGTATTTGGCAATCAAGTCTAACAATTCCTCTTGAGTAATGGTATCTGGAACTCGCACAACTTCACTACGGAATCCAGCCGCAAGGGCTGACCTCTCCTTGTTACGAACGTAGACTTGGCTGGCAGGGTTGTCCCCAACCAAAATCACTACCAAACCAGGTACTAGCCCCGTTTCTTCCTTTAATCTTTTAGTCTTTTCAGCCAGCTGTCCTTGTAACTTAGCTGCTAGAGCCTTCCCATCAATAATCTGTGTCATATCACTTCTCTTTTCTTTCAAATATCTTCCATTATACCAAAAACTGCTAATCCCCTCTAACACTTCTTTCCTAGGCTATCCTATAGTTTCAAACTATAAGAAAAAGCTCTAGTCGAGCTTTTCATTAATCTATACTTTATATGTAAAGTTAGCTACAAATAGCTCCACAAAACTAACTTATAAAACCTTACTCAAGAAGTCTTTAGTCCGTTGTTCTTGGGTTTGTTCAAAAATCTGTTCAGGTGTTCCATCTTCAACAACCACACCATCTGCCATAAAGATGACACGGTCTGCCACCTCACGAGCAAATCCCATTTCATGTGTTACGATAACCATGGTCATTCCTGACTTGGCTAAGTCTTGCATAACAGCCAACACCTCACCTACCATTTCAGGGTCCAGGGCTGAAGTTGGCTCGTCAAAGAGCAAAACATCCGGTTCCATGGCCAACCCACGCGCAATAGCAATTCGTTGTTGCTGGCCACCTGACAAACTCTGTGGGTAAGCATCTGCCTTATCTGGTAAGCCAACTTTTTCCAACAACTCTTGGGCTCTCTTCTCAGCCACTGCCTTGCTCTCACCTTTGGTCTTGATAGGTGACAAGGTGATATTTTCCATCACAGTCATATTAGGAAAGAGATTGAATTGTTGAAAAACCATGCCCATCTTCTCACGCATGGCAAAGAGGTCATTCTTCTTGTCCGTAATATCGACTCCCTCAAAGATAACCTTCCCTTTGGTCGCTTCTTCTAACAAATTCATAGAGCGAAGCAAGGTAGATTTCCCGCTCCCTGAAGGACCGATGATAACGACAACTTCTCCTCTTTTAATCTCGAGGTTGATGCCCTTCAATACTTCATTCTTTCCAAATGATTTATGTAAATTTTCAATTTTTATCAAGGTTTCTGTCATTATTTCTTATCTCCTTGTCCCATACGTTTTTCAAAAGCTTTCAAGGCTACTGTCAAAATAGAGGTCATAATCAAGTAGTAAAAGGCTGCAAATAAAAGTGGTGTTAAAGGTAGATAGGTTGTTGTAGAAACTGTTGTAGCCCCGTTCCACAACTCCATAACACCAATAGCTGATAAGAGGGAACTATCCTTGATAATAGTGATAAATTCGTTCCCCAATGCTGGTAAGATATTTTTGATTGCTTGTGGCAAAATCACATAGCGCATAGCGTTTTTAGGACGAATCCCTAAAGAATAGGCCGCCTCTAACTGACCTTTTGGAACCGCATTAATCCCAGCACGAACAGTCTCAGAAACATAGGCACCACTGTTCATAGAGATAATCAAAATCCCTGGAATCAGACGAGAAAGATCAACACCCAAAATTCCAACCTGAATAGTCGGAGCATTGATGTGCATAAGGGCAAAGGCAATCATAATCTGAACCATCATCGGTGTCCCGCGGAAAATCCAAACGTACAAGTTGGCGAGCCAAACAAGCGGTTTAAACTTTGAACGTTGCCCAAAAGCCAAGACAACACCCAAAATAGTCCCAAAAAAGACAACACAGATAGAAATGAGAACCGTCACGACAGCCCCATAGTTAAAATAAGGTAAATACTTAGGTAAAAAAGAAAAATTCATAGTCACACTGCTTTCTAAAATAGAATACTGTATGATTATAACATGTATTGAATTAAAATTCAAATCTTTTGTCTAATTTATTCAAAAAACCTTTAAGCTAGTAGAATTAGCGAGAAATCTTAGTTTTTTCTAGGCAAGTTGACCTCCTTTATGGTAAAATAGTAACGATAAGAAATGAAGGAGAATCAAAATGGAATCACATTTGGTTAGAATCATCAACCGCCTTGAAGCAATGACAAAAGACGGTGGAAATTTAAAACGTAATTTTGAACGCGAAGGAGTTGTTGTTGCAGAAGTTGCATACAGCCACGACGAAGAAAACGGCTCAATCTTTACCCTTCGTGATGTCGAAGCTCGCGAAACTTATACGTTTGACAGCATTGACTTGATTGCAATGGAGATTTACGAACTCCTTTACTAATACAAAACAAGCTGGGATTACACCCTGCATGTCTAACCAAAATCCTTTTTGTCTCACAAATAGGATTTTTTTATAGTCCAAATCCACAAAGTTCTTCATTGTAACAACTTCTCAAAGCTGCAATCTTTTTACTTGCTTTACACCCCAATCCTGTTATAATGAGAGTATAGAAATTTGACTATTTTTGACCATTAAACAGGTCAGGCTAAATAAAGAAATGAGGTAGATGTATGCTTTGTCAAAACTGTAAAATCAATGACTCAACGATTCATCTTTATACCAATCTCAATGGAAAGCAAAAACAAATTGACCTCTGTCAAAACTGCTATAAGATTATCAAGACAGATCCTAACAATAGCCTCTTTAAAGGTATTACGGATCTGAACAATCGTGACTTTGATCCCTTTGGTGATTTCTTCAATGACCTAAACAATTTCAGGCCTTCTAACAATACTCCTCCGACTCCCCCAACCCAATCAGGTGGAGGTTACGGTGGAAATGGCGGTTATGGTTCCCAAAATCGTGGACCTGCTCAAACTCCTCCACCAAGCCAAGAAAAAGGCCTACTGGAAGAATTTGGTATCAACGTAACTGAAATTGCCCGTCGTGGAGATATTGACCCCGTTATTGGGCGCGACGATGAGATTATCCGTGTCATAGAAATTCTCAATCGCAGAACCAAGAATAATCCTGTTCTTATCGGTGAACCAGGTGTCGGAAAAACTGCCGTTGTCGAAGGTCTAGCTCAGAAAATAGTTGATGGAGATGTTCCCCATAAACTACAAGGAAAACAAGTCATCCGTCTGGATGTGGTTAGCTTAGTTCAAGGAACGGGTATCCGTGGACAATTTGAAGAACGCATGCAAAAACTCATGGAAGAAATTCGCAAACGTGAGGACATCATCCTCTTTATCGATGAAATCCATGAAATTGTCGGTGCTGGTTCTGCGGGCGATGGCAATATGGATGCAGGAAATATCCTCAAGCCCGCCCTTGCTCGTGGAGAGCTGCAATTGGTCGGTGCTACTACCCTCAATGAATACCGTATCATTGAAAAAGATGCAGCCCTAGAGCGTCGTATGCAACCTGTTAAAGTGGATGAACCAACAGTGGAGGAAACAATTACTATCCTCAAAGGCATTCAAAAGAAATACGAAGACTACCACCACGTTCAGTATACCGATGCTGCAATTGAAGCAGCTGCAACTCTGTCCAATCGCTACATCCAAGATCGCTTCTTGCCTGACAAGGCCATTGACCTCCTAGATGAAGCTGGTTCTAAGATGAACTTGACCTTGAATTTTGTGGATCCTAAAGTAATCGATCAGCGCTTGATTGAGGCTGAAAATCTTAAATCTCAAGCTACACGAGAAGAAGATTTTGAGAAGGCCGCCTACTTCCGTGACCAGATTGCCAAGTATAAGGAAATGCAAAAGAAAAAGGTCACAGACCAAGATACTCCTATCATTAGTGAGAAAACCATTGAGCACATTATCGAGCAGAAAACCAATATTCCTGTTGGTGATTTAAAAGAGAAAGAACAATCTCAACTCATCCATCTAGCCGAAGACCTCAAGTCTCATGTTATTGGACAAGATGATGCTGTCGATAAGATTGCCAAGGCTATTCGCCGTAATCGTGTCGGTCTCGGTACCCCTAACCGCCCAATCGGAAGTTTCCTTTTCGTTGGGCCAACTGGAGTCGGTAAGACAGAACTTTCCAAACAATTAGCTATCGAACTCTTTGGTTCTGCTGACAGCATGATTCGCTTTGATATGAGTGAATATATGGAAAAACACAGTGTGGCGAAATTAGTCGGTGCCCCTCCAGGTTATGTCGGCTATGACGAGGCTGGGCAATTAACTGAAAAAGTCCGCCGCAATCCCTACTCTCTTATTCTCTTGGATGAAGTAGAGAAAGCCCATCCAGATGTCATGCATATGTTCCTCCAGGTCTTGGACGATGGTCGTTTAACAGATGGACAAGGACGTACCGTTAGCTTCAAGGACGCCATCATCATCATGACTTCAAATGCAGGTACAGGTAAGGCAGAAGCTAGCGTTGGATTTGGTGCTGCTAGAGAAGGACGTACCAACTCTGTTCTTGGTGAACTCGGTAACTTCTTTAGCCCAGAGTTTATGAACCGTTTTGATGGTATTATCGAATTTAAGGCTCTCAGCAAAGATAACCTCCTTCAGATTGTCGAGCTTATGCTTGCAGATGTTAACAAACGTCTTTCTAGCAACAACATTCATTTGGATGTAACCGACAAGGTCAAGGAAAAATTGGTTGACCTTGGTTATGATCCAAAAATGGGAGCACGCCCACTTCGTCGTACTATTCAAGACTATATTGAGGACGCAATCACTGACTACTACCTTGAAAATCCAAGCGAAAAAGACCTCAAGGCAGTGATGACCAGCAAGGGTAACATTCAAATCAAATCTGCCAAAAAAGCTGAAGTAAAGACTTCTGAAAAAGAAGTATAAATCCTATAGAAAAGGAGTAGAAAATGAAAATTTTCTGCTCCTTTTTACTAAAATAACTATAAATTCTTGACAGCTAGGCCTTTGTCCATTAAGATAATAATAAAGATAATAGATAATGAGGAAAATGCAATGGCAAACCCAACTTTCGGAGAAAAAAAAGCGAATACAGACTATGTTTCACGCTATGGCGTATATGCAGTTATACCTGATGCTGAACAAAAACAAATTGTTCTTGTTCAAGCACCCAATGGCGCTTGGTTCCTACCAGGTGGCGAAATTGAAGCTGGTGAGAACCATCAGGAAGCCCTAAAACGTGAATTGATTGAAGAGCTTGGCTTCACAGCTGAAATTGGTGCCTATTACGGACAAGCTGACGAATATTTCTACTCTCGTCATCGTGACACCTACTACTACAATCCTGCCTACCTCTATGAAGCAACTTCTTTCAAAGAAGTGCAAAAGCCACTAGAAGACTTTAATCATATTGCCTGGTTCCCTATTGATGAAGCTATTGAAAATCTCAAACGTGGTAGCCATAAATGGGCAATCCAATCATGGAAAAAACAGCATAAGATTGACTAAATCCAGCCACTTTATTCAAAAAGTGCTATAATAGAATTAGAAAATCGGAGGAAATGTTATGAAGCTAATCAATACGACAAACTCACACTCGCAACTTGTTAAAAGCCAGCTAGAAAGTACAGACGCAACCCTTGTTGAGGTCTATTCTGCAGGGAATACCGATGTTATTTTTACCCAAGCTCCGCTTCACTATGAAATCCTCATCTCAAACAAACACCGCGCTATTCGAGAACCTGAAATCGAAGCTATTCAAGAATTTTTCTTGAAACGTAAAATTGATAAGGACTCTATTGATGAGGCCAATATCAAAACCCTCTATTCAGAAAAATTAATTGGAATTTCGATTCCAACCAAATAAAATCTTGGAGAGATTAGAAAGTGCTTTGAACCTTATGGAACAAAATTAGGTTTATTTAGCTTTTTAAATCATCTCCAATTTTTTATCTATAAAATCTTGTCATACAAGATTTTGTAGATAATTAAGGAGACAAACATGGGAGACATCATATATAGAGAGGCAAGAATTGAAGAAAGCGAAAAAATTGGAAAATTATTAGCCAATTCCTTTCTTGACTATCCCTTTTTAACGATTATAACTGATGATTTGAAGAAACCTGACTCCTATCCTGCTTTTGTAGAAACGTTGCAAATTCTGCTTACTAGAGTCTATATTAAGAAGGGAAACTGTTTAATTGCGGAACAGGATGGAGACTTACTTGCAGTCGCCCTTTTGCAACAAAAAGATTTCTGTATACTATCCTATCTACGAAATGGAGGAACAAACATTTTTCGCTACATTCGACCACAAAATCTCCTTAAATACTTTGACTTTGTAAAACGTTCCAAAAAGCATTTAGAACAATCAGGGGAGTTTGATTGGTATTTGATGGCTTTAGCTGTCAATATAGAAAGTAAGGGGCGGGGAATAGGCAGTACTTTTCTGACACAAGGGATTGAACCTTATGTCAAATCAAAAGGCTGTAAACACTTGGGACTCATAACTAGTACAGCTAGAAATACCTCATTCTACGAAAAAAACGATTATGTATTACTGGACCATATGGACTTAGAATATGGGTCAAAATCAATTGGTAACTGGGCATTTTTAAAAACTATAAATAAATAAAAAAAATTTGGTGCTGCTTATCACAGAACCAAATCTTTTTTATTATGTTAGAAACGAATCGTCTCACGTGTTTTTTCGTATGAAGTGACAAAACGGTTGGTTACACCTGGTTCTGCAACTTCCAAAGCTTGCGAAATCTTATCAAATGAAGCATGATAATCAAATTCTTTTTCAAAAATTTCTAATGATTCATTAAAAGCTTCTTGAATTCGTTCATCAAATGAGCGATAACGGTTCGAATACTGTAGCAATTGTTCTGTCAACGTTGCATATTGAACAATATTATATGTTTCTTCTTCAAGTGCTTCCATATCATTTGTTGCAATTTCAAGCATCCGGTTCACAGCTTCTATATTGACCCGAGCTTCTTCTAGTTCAGCCATCAACTCTTCAGTATGGTTACTTGCTGTAAAGAACAACTGTAAGAAATTCTGAGGAATACCTGGAAGATTGCGTTTTTCCATATATCTCTTAATTGTGTGAAGACGATTAACATAAACATTTGCCTTCTGGCGAGCATTGATATCATCTTTTTCAATCTGAGCAAGACGTTGACTAACCTCAACTTGTTCATCTTCAATTTCCTTCAAAGTAGCTTGTAAGTTTTCCAAACGTTCTTCAAGGAATGAATAAGGTTCAGAATGTTCCTCTTGTTCAGAAGTTAGTTCCAATACAGATTCTTCTAAAGATTCTAACTCAGCTTGTAATCTATGAACATGACTAACATCCGTTTCAGATAGTAGGTAATTGTTACTCAATCGTTGAATATCTTCCACTAAAACAGCATTACTATCTTTCATGTGTTTCAAATATGTAGGAAGAGTTGCAACTAAGCCTTCTACTACTTTTTGAGCAGCGATTTCTCGTGTAAAGATATCATAGAGTGAATTGATTTCTTCTTGAACTTGAGTATTTTCATACTCAGCATTATCCAACTCTAATTGTGCAATATTTTCGTGGTTTTTCTTCAAAGATTCATAAAGCAATTGGAAGCGAGATTCAATATCCGTTTCAGCAAAATGATAGTTAGCATCTAAAAGCTTACGGTAACCATCCTCCAAATCTTCCAATTGATCAGGTAGCTCTTTAGATAATGTTTTTACAATCGCTGGCAGGCGGTCAACAATGTGACTCAAAGCCAAGATATGATTTTCAGCATTATCCAAAATCACAGCAGCTTCTACTGGGTCACCTGAAGTGTTCAAAGTAACAAACTGAGAAAACTCTGATTGGATATTTTCCAATTGTTTTTCGATTTCAGATAAACCTTGGCCATATTCTTCAGAATGATCAGCCACTCGGTGTTGCAACTCTTCAAACAAGTCCAAGGTATGAAGAACACGACCGCTGTTTTTAGATTCTTGTTTCTCCAAATCTGCCAAGGCATTGCGAATTGCCGCAATATCTTCTTCAATCAAGGTAATTTGGCTCTCGATTTGGTCAATTTGATGACTAGCCTTAAAAAAACGGAATGAATTGTTATAACCTTCTGCCTCGAAAAGATTATTTTCGATATCGGCAAAAGAGTTAAGAGATAGGTCAACCCATTTTTGGTTCCATTCACGGAAAGTCACTTGACTTTGTCCAATCAAGTGCATATTTTTTACAGCTTCAACTTCATCATTAACTGGAAGATTGTACAGCTCTTCTTTTTTCTCTTCTAAAATTGCTAATTTACTTTCATTGCGTTTCCGTACATAAATTGCTATAGCATATGAAATCAGCAATATAATTGCAATTGCAATTATAAGATATACTACTAGACTATCAGACATATTAAACTCCTTTTTTACTTGAAACAATCGTAATGATTATATCATATTTTTTAGACCAAGGGAACTACTTCTCCCGATTTTTTAGACATCAAGTGTACTATAGACGGCATTTTCTTCGATAAATTCACGACGAGGCTCTACTCGATCCCCCATCAACATATCAAAGATTTTATCTGCTTCTGCAGCATCATCCACAGAAACTCTAGCCATCAAGCGATGCTCGGGATCCATGGTTGTTTCCCATAACTGATGATCGTCCATTTCACCAAGACCTTTATACCTCTGAATAGTTGGTTTGGCACGACCTTCACTGTGGCGGGCTAAGGCTTCTTGGAGTTTAATTTCTTGGTCTGCTCCTGGCTGGATATATTCTTTAATCTCGCTTCCAACCTTGACACCATAGATTGGAGGTTGGGCGATATAAACATAACCAGCTTCTAGGATTGGTTTCATATAACGATAAATCAAGGTTAAAAGAAGAGTACGAATGTGGGCTCCATCGACATCGGCATCGGTCATCAAAACAAGTTTTTGGTAACGGGCTTTTGAAACATCAAATTCTGCACCAAATCCTGTTCCCATCGCTGTGAAAAGACTACGAATTTCTTCGTTAGCTAGAATCTTATCCATACTTGCCTTTTCAACGTTCAAAATCTTACCGCGGATTGGAAGAATTGCCTGAAATTCACGGTTACGACCAGATTTTGCTGATCCACCAGCTGAGTCTCCTTCGACGATGAAGAGTTCTGTTTCCGCAGGATTGTTAGAAGAACAGTCTGCTAGTTTCCCTGGAAGGTTGGAAATTTCCAAACCAGATTTTTTACGAGTGACTTCTCGCGCACGCTTGGCAGCCACACGAGCCTTAGCAGCTAGAATTCCTTTTTCTACAATGCGTTTTGCAATTTGAGGATTCTCCATAAGGAAATCAGAGAAGGCATCGCTGAAGAGACGATTGGTAATCTTGACCACTTCGCTATTTCCCAATTTGGTCTTGGTTTGTCCTTCAAACTGTGGATTTGGGTGTTTAACTGAGATAACAGCAGTTAATCCTTCACGAACATCTTCCCCTGTTAGGTTGTCTTCATTGTCTTTCAGTAACTTATTTTTACGAGCATAATCGTTGATAACACGTGTCAAGGCTGTACGGAAACCTTGTTCATGCGTTCCACCTTCATGGGTATGAATATTATTGGCGAAACTCATGACATTTTCATGGTAACCCGTTGTGTACTGCATGGCTACTTCAACCGTGATATCATCCATTTCACCATCTGTGTAAATTGGTGTATCAAAGATAACATCCTTGTTCTCGTTGATATATTCAACGTAGCTAGCAATCCCACCTTCATAGTGGTAATGCTTAGTTTGTTCTAGCCCCTCACGCTTATCTGTGATGGAGATTTGAAGACCACGATTTAGAAAGGCCAACTCTTGAATCCGTTTATTTAATTTATCAAAATCAAAAGTTGTTGTTTCAGTGAAAATTTCTGGATCCGGTATAAAGTGAACTGTTGTTCCAGTTTTATCCGTATCTCCAACCACCTCAAGGTCTGCGACAACATGACCACGACGGTATTCTTGGTAATGAATCTTACCATTTTTGTGGACATGAACATCTAATTGAGTTGAAAGGGCGTTAACAACTGAGGACCCCACTCCGTGAAGACCACCTGAGACCTTATATCCGCCACCGCCAAACTTTCCTCCAGCGTGAAGAACAGTAAAGACAGTCTCAACGGCAGGTCGACCTGTTTTTTCCTGAATATCGACTGGGATACCACGTCCATCATCAACAACTGTAATCGAATTATCTGGCTCAATAAAGACTTGAATATGGCTAGCAAATCCTGCCAAGGCCTCGTCAATTGAGTTATCAACAATTTCCCAGACTAGATGGTGAAGACCTTCTTTTGAAGTTGACCCGATATACATCCCTGGACGCATACGAACAGCCTCTAAGCCCTCTAAAACTTGAATTTGACTGGCATCATAATCTTGTGCCTGCAGATTTTTGATTTCTTCTGTCATCTTATTCCTTTTTCTTACATGTCTAATACTTGTCTTAAATTCACGATACTGGTAAACAAGTGGGTAGCTAGTCCTGCAGCTTGCCCGGCTTCGATATCAATCGGTCGATCACCAATGACAAGGCCTGAACTAATTTGATATTTTTCTCTTAAATAAATCATGGATTCAGGATCTGGTTTTCTCTTAAAGCCTGAGTTAGAAGTCACCACTTCTGTAAAATAAGCTGCTATAGAGGTTTTTTCTAAAATTTCCAAGACCTGATCATTTCGATGAGAAACCAAAAAATGACGGCCACCTTGATTGGAGATATCTTTCAATAAATCAGAAACTCCATCAAACAAAATCGGATGTTCAAGCTCTCTGGCTTCATTTTCCTTATATTTTTCTAAAAAATTCTCTAAGTTGGGAGCGAATGTCTCAATCGCAAAATCAGTAGAAACCTTTAAAGCCTGATAGACACTGTCATGGTCTTGTGTGATGCCATACAATGCCAATGTTTCAACAAATGCAGCTGTTGAAGTTTCGTAATTATCCAGTAAAGTTCCACCTAAATCCCAGATATAATCGTGATATTTCATACCCTTCATTATAGCATTTTTTTATGAAAAAAGCGATGATTTCCCTGAGTTTTCCACATAAAAAACGAGAGTTTGACTCCCGTTTTACTGATTTTTACCAAAGACATCTCGATAGAGCATTCCTGTTCGTAAAGTCTCTGCGTCTCCTCCTAATTGCTCCACCAACTCGTAGGCAAAGGCAAGGGCTGTTGAGGGGCCTCGACTGGTTATCAAATGACCATCTACCACTACTGTTTCCTTTACATATTGACCATCAAAGATTTGCTCTTGAACGCCATCATAGCAAGTGTACTGCTTGTTTTTCAATAGCCCTGCTTGATTGAGGGCAATTGGCGCCGCACAAATGGCTGCCAGTTTCTTCCCTTCTCGTTCAAAGCTTTGCAACTCTTGAATCAAGGCCTGATTATCGCGCAAATGTGCAGAACCAGGCATACCTCCAGGAAGAACAATCATGTCATAGTCTGATAAATCACCATCAAAAACACGGTCTGCACTTACTTGGATTGCATGCGAACCCGTCACTTGCTCTTCAAAACCAACCATATCACAAGTAATATTTGCACGACGCAAAACATCCACAACTGTCAAAGCTTCAATTTCTTCAAAGCCCTGAGCCAACATAACTGCTACTTTTACCATGATTTTCTCCTTATTTGATTTGTTTTAATACAACCTTTTTCCGTTTGAATGGAACTTTTCCGCTCTTTTCTTCAGCTAGATTAGTCTGGTAACTCATCGATAAAAGCAAGCCAACACCGATTAAATTACTGATAATAGCCGATCCTCCTTGCGAAATAAAAGGCAAGGGAATCCCAGTCAAAGGAAGCAAACCTGTCACGGCACCGATATTCTCAAAGATATGGAAGAGTAACATCATAATCAAACCTGTGGAAATATAGGTGTAGAACTGATTATTTGATTTAAGAGTAATCTTCAACATACGATAAATCAGCATGAGATAAAGGGCAATAACAAGGACAGAGCCAATAAAGCCAAAATCTTCTGCGATAACCGTGAAAATCATATCCGACTCTCGAACTGGAATAAGCAGATTCGAAGCATTAAACCCTTGTCCAAATAAGCCACCGCTTCCAATGGCAATCTGTCCTTGAGCCTGTTGGTAAGTGGTTGTTTGGGCAAAGTCAAAAGGATTGAGCCAAGCCAAAATACGGTTGATTTGGTAGGTCGGCATTCCCAGTTGATGGAGAAAAGCCCGACCGTCCTTGCTGATAAAAATAGCTAAGAAACCAGCAATTCCTGTTACAGCAGTCACAAATACTGGGATAATAATTTTCCAAGAAACCCCCGATAATAAAACGATTCCTGAGAAAATGGCTACAAAAACCAAAGCCGTCCCCAAGTCACTTTGAAGTGCCAAAAGAACTAGGACTGGAATGGTAAAGAGAATCATCCAGAAAATCAACAAGAAGTCCAGCGGAACTGTGCGTCTCCATTCCTTATGTTTTTTGGTAAACTGGACAATCACACGAGCCAACATGAGGATATAGGATATCTTCATAAATTCTGACGGCTGGAACAAGGTAACACCATTTACCGATACCCAGTTTTTGGCACCTGTTGATGCAACTAAGCTTGGATTATAAAAGACGATAGGTAAAACCATAAGTCCCAAGCCTAAAATATATAGAAAGGGTGTAACCTTCCAAAGAAATTCAGTATTAAAGAGCATGACCACAAAACCAATCACAAGCCCCAAGGCGATCCAGGCGACCTGCTGCCCTAAAATGGGCAGAATATTGTTTGGATAATCATGACTAACAGCTATATAAATAGCCACCACGCCGATAACCAGTAGGAAAAATACTGGCAGGAGCAAACTATAATCGACTCTAGAGTCGAGAGAACGTTTCATATATACTAACCTTATACTTTCATACAATACTATTTATCAAAGTTCATTTAAAAATTTATCAATAGCCTCATCAACTTCGGATTGAGAGACGGTTTTAACAATCGCTTCTTTTGCTAGAGAAGTCACAATTTGTTTGCCATATCGCTTTCCGACAATTCTCCTATCCAAAATCAGAGTTAAGGAACGTTGGTGTTCACGTCTCATACTTCTTCCTAAAGCCTGTTTTAAACGAATAATGGCCATTGGCAATTGATAATCATAAAAGGCATTTTTCCCTTCTTGAATTAGTTCCTGATTGATCTTTTTCGTCAAGGGTTCTTGGGGGTTTTGGAAAGGAAGTCTTGGTACAATTTGAATCACAAAAGAATGACTTGAAAAATCAACTCCCTCCCAGAAACTTGCTGCACCTAGCAGGATTTGTTGTTCACCTTTTTCAAAGCGTTTCTTCAGTTGATGAACATCCCCATTTTTATACTGGGCCAAGTGGCTAACTGGAAGTAAATCCGACACTGCTAGAAGCATGTCTTTAGCAGTAAAGAGAACTAAAATAGGTTGCTGGAAATCTTGAACATCCATCAGCAAATCAGTTACCTCTTTGGCGTAGACTTCTAAGGAGGTTTCTGTTACCAGGGGAAAATCTTTGACCAAGACCACTTCTTGATCCTGTTTTTTACCAGCTTCAATCTTAACAAATTTAGCTTCGGGATAGCCTAACAGGTCTGCCAAAGAAACTCTCTGACTAATCTCAAGAGTAGCCGACACTCCCAAGACTTGACATGAATCAGGCACTAAAGAAGATAGGAGAATACGTCCTGATTTCGTAGAAGAAATTTGAATTTTCTTTTGACTCGTTTCAATTGCTTCAAGCCAGTAGTCTCGGTCAGCTGTAAAATAGCGAACCAGCTCCTCAAAGCCTTCTACCTCTAATTCTGAAAAATACTGGTGGAGATTGGCAAGAGAATCTAAGATATTTTTCCTAGATTTTCCAGACTGAAATTGTTCTATCAAGTAGAAGCACTCAAAGCGAATACTTTCTAGTATTCGTTGCTGAACCTTATTTTGCTCCTCCAGTAAAGCCTTATCAAGCAAATCGATAATAGACTGGATATCGTAGGTCTCTTGAAGCAGATTTTCTAGAGCCAACAATATCTTTTGAACTTCATCAATAATCAATAAACGGTCGCTGACAAATTCAGGATTATCTTCCAGTCTGGTTACAAGATAGGCATGATTGGTCACTAAAAGCTTGCAGGTTTGTGCCTTTTCTTGACTACGTTTCCAAAAATCTTCCGTCACAAATAAGCTTTGAGATGATAAATTCCCGTCATGACGAAGATCTGTTAGAAAATGTTGGTAACGGTAGAGTTGACCAATTTCATCAAAATCTCCTGTCTCTGTCTCAGTCAGCCAGACCAAGAGTTGCATTTTAAAGCGTCTAAATAAGCGATTTTCATCATTTTCCTGCAAGGAACGATAAAAGGCATCCAACTTCAGATAATTGTGTGGTCCCTTTAAACTATGAATATCTATATGGAACACATCCTTAAGACGTTTACCTTCTTCTTCCATGATCTGATTTTGAAGAATCTTTGTCGGAACACTAAGAACAATTTGACGCTCTTTGGCTTGAGATAAAGCGGATAAGAGATAGCCATAGGTTTTCCCAATCCCTGTCGGTGCTTGAATTAATGAGACAGGCTCATCTTTCAATAGCAAGCCAACCTCTTTAGCAAAACTTTCTTGCTCCTCCCTCACTTCAAGATTTAACAGAGAAATATTTTTAGAAAAATCTTGGGATAGTTTTCGTGGCTCCAGGGGAGCTCCAGTTTTCTTGAAATACAGTCCTTGAACTTCGACCAAGTCTGGTGAACTCAGGATAGATTTGTTTCGATAAATTTCTTCAATAAGCAGGTAGGACTCGTATAGGAGGGCGTCAGCCATTTCCAGCAAGCGTTCCAAGAGACCTTTAGGAAGCTGGGTCATCTTTTCTCGTAAAAAAAGAAGTAATTCCGCTGTAGCTTGGGCATCTGAAAGGGCTGTGTGAGCATGTTTTAGAGGAATTCCTAATTCTCGACACAATATCGGCAAGCTATATTTTTCCAGTTCAGGGAAAAAGACCTGAGCCAATTCGACCGTGTCAACACGAGGATTTCTTAGTTCATAGCCTTCAAAAAATAAATTTTCCGCCAAGAGATTAGCATCAAACTGAACATTATGGGCTACAAAAATCCCGTCCTCCACCAAGTCAAAGATTTTTCTAGCAACTTGCGAAAAATCAGGTGCTTGCGCCAGACGTTGGTCTGTCAATCCTGTCAGTTCTTTGATATGAGCATCCAAAGGTTCATGTGGATTGACATCTGTCGTATAGTGATCAACGATTTTTCCGTCCTCAATCACAACAATTCCCACTTGGATAATTTTAGCCTTACTACCTGTGCTAGTTGCCTCTAAATCCACCACAACATAGCGATTACCAATCATTTTCATTATAAAAAATTATACCAAAAAAAGGGCCATTTGGCACCTGCAAACATGGGATAATTTTCAAACTCAAGAACACTACTTGTCTTAAAAATCCCATCAAATAGAGCATCCTATCCTACTAATTCTTTGAAAATATTGGAGAATATGAAAAATTGAGAGAAGAAATGTTTGCATCTTCCTTCTCTCAACGAATCATTTACTTTATTTAACCATGTCAGGATCGTAATCATAGAATCCTGTATCAAGGAAACGGTTCTTAGGGTGTAACTTGCGTACTTCCTCATCCAGCAAGAAAGCTTGGTCATGGCTAAAGTTACCCTCTTGAATCGAGCTACGCGCTTGGATAAAGAGTTTTGCAATCTCAACAAAGTTCTGACCTGGAGTGTAGAGCCCTTCTAGTTTCCAGTGAGTGAAACCATGCTCCACCAATTCTGTCAATTTGGTCATCAAATCAAGGTCATTGTTGGCAAAGATGTGGGTACCATGATTGTCTTCAAAAATGGAATAATGGCTCTCAGGGTCACTTGGCTCAGCCAAAAAGAGGTCACGCTTGCGCGTCTTTTCATCATCGATGTGCGTAAAGTTATAGTAATTTTGCAAGAGCGGACGTTTAGAATGATGGATAACGCTAGCTCCGTAAACCAAAACTTCAGCAGGAATTTCCAAAATCTCTGGCATTTTGAAAAGTTCAGCTGATGGAATTTCACGCGCCAAAACAGCCTCAGATGCGCCAGCCTTTTGTCCCCAGAAGTTAATCTGGCGACTGCTTGTCACCATAGTTGAAGCATCATAGATGGTCTTAAAGGAATAACCATCGCGGTTGACAACGTAAAAGACACCTGCATCCCCAATCGTAATGTAGTCTGTCTGGATTTCTTCCAAAAAGTCTAAGAAAGGCTTGATACGATCCATCATATCTTGGTGCATGAGGGCGTTAACCGCAACAATCAATTCCTTACCTGCTTCATGAACCACCTTAGCAATTTCACGCAATTTGTCATGACTAAAGGTTGTTGGCAGACGAAGGCCAAAATCTTTCTCACCGACATAGATACGGTCTACGCCAGCTTCGAGCAGTTGTTTAACTTGTTCAATACTTTCAGCAGTTGCTGTAATGATAATCTTTTCCATAAGAAAAATTATACCACATTTCTCAAAAATCAGCTATGAATACTGGGAATTTTCTAAAAAAGGCAAAGTCATTTTTTAAGGTTTGCAATTAAAAAGTGAACAGTAACTAGCACAGTTCACTCTCATTTTATGTAAGTGATTTTTCAACTAGGTAACCATCATTCATAACATAAATACGGTCAACCTTATCAAGAAGTCGTGTATCATGTGTAATCATGATAACTCCTCTACCTTGTTCGTGGGCAATGGCAGCCAACATCTCCGTTACTTGGTAAGCACGCTGGGTATCCAGACTGGCTGTCGGCTCATCTGCAAGAACGATGCTTGGATTGTTATAAAGTGCTCTAGCAATTGCGGCCCGTTGACATTCGCCACCTGATAAAGCCTTGGGATACTGATCTTGTACCTTTTCCAAATCCAACAAGTCAAGTAACTCTTTTCGATCACTTTTACTATTTTTTCCCTTATCTAGTCTGTCAATCAAATCCAGCTGTTCCTTGACCGTTAGAAAAGGAATTAAGTTTGAAGCCTGAAGAATAAAGCCAAACTCTCTAAAACGGAGGTCTGTTTTCTCCTTCTCCGTCAAACTACCTGTTTCCTTCCCCTTTACCAAAATCTTTCCACTCGATGCTTCCTGAAGTTGTCCTAGAGTCGTTAGAAAAGTCGTCTTTCCAGAACCTGAAGGCCCAACGATAGCTACGAACTCTCCTGCATTTAGCTGAAAATTCGTCTCATGCAGGGCTACGACTTTCATCTTTCCTTCCCCGTAGGTTTTTGTCACTTGAGTCATTTCAATCAATGCTGTCATACTATTCTCCTTATCATTCTGCAATCGCAGTAATCGGGTCCACCTTTAGCAAGCGTGGAAGTGAAATGACACCACCTAGCATGGCCATCAAACAAATCACCAAGCTTAGGACAGAATAGGCTAACCAACTTGGGTAGAAAAAGAAGGTAGCTGGCAAGACTAAAATCACTCCTCCAATAGCAAGCAAGGCTAAAGCGATCCCCATACCAGCTAGGAAGAAGATTTGACAGAAAAGAGACCATACAATAGTTTTGATCTGTATTCCCTGAGCCCGCATTATTCCATAAAGTCCTAGTTTTTGTATGGTAATGATATAAACAAATATACCCACAATCAAGCCTGTAATGATAATCATAGCAAGAATCATCCCTGAAAATACATTAACTTGAGGTGTGTAACCAGGAATTTTCGAAATCATTTTTGGGATGGAAATCTGTTTCAATCCATCGCCAGCCAATTCTATATCATTTTTCAATACCAAGGCAGAGATCGATTTATTAGATTTTAAAGTTCCTTGTAAGGTCCAATAAGTTGTCAAACTCGAAAAGACAACAGGCTCAGTAAAAAATTTATTTCCTTGAGTCAGCCCTACAATCTTGTAACTTACTTCGCTTCCATTGAGTTGAATGGCATCACCTAGCTTGATTCCATAATTCTCAAAGGACTGATCCACAACCACCTCATCGTCCCCTTCAGGATAACGCCCCTCCTTCAAACTAGGTGAAATAAAAGAGTCCCACTCCTGAGCAAAGATGGAAACATTGACCTTTTCACTATCACCGACTAGATTGGTCACAGCGAACATATAACCCAGTGGAGCTGCCTCTTTAGAACTCTTATCCTTATAATCCTTTTCAGGAATAAAAGATGCCGTCAAATTATCATTTGCGTAGTCAGATAAAACCACACCCGTCGCTTGCCAATTATCAATAGCGGCTCGGTTGTTTCGCACAAGACCAAGAGCTAAGCTGGTCATAAAAAAGACCATGAAAGCGATAAGAAAAATGGTAGTTAAAATCA
The DNA here is from genome assembly GCF_001076775.1 of Streptococcus pseudopneumoniae. Taxonomy (GTDB): domain Bacteria; phylum Bacillota; class Bacilli; order Lactobacillales; family Streptococcaceae; genus Streptococcus; species Streptococcus pseudopneumoniae_G. The sequence goes on along the minus strand of NZ_JVGV01000007.1, from coordinate 133,680 downwards.
AACTATATCGAAGTTTGTTTTGTAATATTTCTTTGATAGCAAGATACATGCTTATCTCCTTTAACTTTTCAAGAGGTATCGATTAGACACCCTACTACTATAAAAATAGGAGACAGAAAATCTGTCTCTGTATTCAAAACAAATCTCACTAATCAAATTAAATAAAATCAAGAAAATAAGGAAACACATTTTCGTAAAAAAGAATCATTTGGTAGCTCTATTTCCTTGATAATATAAGCAATTATGAATATTAATAAGTATTTGGTGTCCATCCATCCTATCATTTTCACATTATGGTGTCAAGAAAAGTGATTTTGAAAAGGGACTTTATTCTTTTTGTAACCTTTCTGTAATAATTCTCTGCTGAAAAAATGATAAAATAGGTATGTACTGTTAAGGAGAGAATAATGCCCGTAAGAAAATTACAATCCTATGAGGTAGACTATCAAGAAGAATTAAGTCAGCAGGTTCCTCGCTATCAAGATTATACACCTGAAGCGCAATCTGATGCCAATCTCAAGGAAATCCTATTTTTTGTTAATATCGCTGTTTTTTGTATCTGTATTGCTATCTTTAGTTTTATCTTTTTAGCATTAAAATTATCACCTGCTCTTGCATTTGCCGCAGCAATCGGATCCAGCTTACTTGTTTTAAAAGTTCAACGGTCTATCATCAAACGAAAACGTAGAAGATAAATCCAAAATATCGCCCCGTCTGGAGCGATATTTTTATTTTTTCTTTTTAGATGGTGTGTGGATGGCAATCTTCACTTCAAAGATTGTTCCCTTTGGTTTATTATCTTTAACAGTAATGGTTCCTTTTAGGGCATCTACAATTTGTTTGGCTAGGGATAATCCTAAACCAAAACCACCTTTTTGACGGGTTCTAGCCTTGTCCACTCGATAAAAACGATCAAAAATTTTCTTCTTATCTTCTGCTGAAATACCGACTCCATTGTCGGAAACTAGCAAATAAAGATTACGATCAGTCGCTGAAATCATAAAATCAATTTCACCATCCTCCTCAGTATATTTGATAGCATTATCAAATAGGATGGTCATCAGTTGTTTTAGTAAAAGCTGATCTGTGACAATAGTTCGATGGATCCGATTTTCAAAACGGAAGACACGGTCATTTTCAGAAGCAATCATCTCATAGTTTGTGAAAGTCGTATTGAAAAAACTAGTTGGAACTTCTGCTAGTTCCGGCTTAATCCCATCATCTCTACGAGCTAAATTCAACAAGTTCGTCGTCAAAAAACGCATATTTCGGACTTCTTCCAAACTAGATGCAATGCTTTCACTCACATCCATAATGGTAGCTTCTGGCTTACGGAAAAGGGTCTCTAAACGATTTTGCAAAACTGCAAGTGGAGTTCGTAACTCATGACTGGCATTTTCCACAAAGGACTGTTGCTTCTGCATGCTCTCAAGCAGAGGACGAACACTGACCCTAGCTAGATAGAGACTGGCAAGCAAAGACAGAATCCAGAAACTTGCCATCACAACCACAATCAATTGCTCATGCTTTTGACTGGCCTGCTCCAACTGACTGGTATTTATCAAGACAGCGGCATACTTGATATTGGTTGATACCGAACTAATATTCGTTTCCATCAAAATCATGCGATAGATTTCTTCCTGTCCATAGCTATTAAAAACTTGAATCTGATAGATATGACCTAGTTCTTTTTTCTCTAACTTAATCTTATCCAATCCCAAAAATCGATTTCCAGAAAGGAGCTGGGTAAAATTCTTATCAAAAAGAATAACCTCCGTATTGGAACTGACATTGGGTTTCACCTCAGTCTTGCTAGTATCTGTAGCGGCATTCTCTAAATCTTTAATCTCTTCTGTTGCCCTATTTACAGCAAGCTGAATAACTGCTTGAGGATTTTCACTCAGCCCATGAAGCTTATCATCCACCGAAGTATAAAGACTCGAGTGCATGACCTGTAAAATAATCAGAGTCATGGTAGAGAAAATCAGGGTGAAGACACCGAAGTTGCGAATAAAATAACTAAAGTCATCCGCATACCATGTTTTTTTTAGTTTACTGAACATCTTTTAAAATATACCCAACACTACGCAAGGTTTGCAAATTCTCTGCAAAAGTGGTTCCTTTTAATTTCTTACGGACTTTTGAAACATAGACTTCAACAACCGAAATCGTTGTATCACTATCAAATCCCCATAGACGATCAAAAATCTGAGTCTTAGGCAAAATAACATTTTGATTTTGAAGGAAATAAACTAATAAATCGAACTCTTTCCCCAACAATTCGACAGGAGTATCTTCGACTTTAACGGTATTGGTTGACAAATTAACCACAATATTTCCATAAGTCAAGCTGTTTTCATTAAATTTACCTGAACGTTTGAGAAGGGCTTGAATCCGCATTTTGAGTTCTTCTAGGTAGAAAGGTTTGGTCAGATAATCATCTGCTCCCAGTTCAAATCCATGTCCCTTGTCATCCAAACTTTCCTTGGCAGTCATGATCAGAACTGGAGTCGTAATCCCCTTTTCACGCAATTCTTTCAAGACTTGGAAGCCATTTTTTTCAGGTAACATCAAATCGAGCAAAATCAAATCATAGACTCCACTCTCAGCTTCGTAGAGACCTTCTTCCCCATCAAATACCTGCATAACATCCGCAAAATCGTCTAAAAAGTCAAATACTGAATTTGACAGGCCTAGGTCATCCTCAACTAATAAGATTTTTATCATGAGAAACTCCTCCTTATTAAAACCATTATACCAAATTTGCCTAAAAAAAAAACTCAACTCTCTGCATTTTACATGAGAAAGCTGAGTTTTCTTTTTATTCTAGGCTTATTTATGCGTTTCCGTATTGAAGAACGACTGCTTCCACTGCAGCTTTTTCACGGTTAATCAAGTCAACACGCGCTGCAATCTCCTTGATTCCCATACCGATGTTACGGCTAAGAGCAAGGTCAGAAAGTTGTGGTTCAAAGAATTCCTTGTACTCTGCCAAACGTTGCTGAGTCTTAAATACGTGAGCAGGAAGGATAACAAAGCTATCAAAGCTCATATCTCCACCAAGAGCTGCCTTAATCCAAGCCCAGTTTTCACGCGCCCAAGACCAAGCTGTTTCCTGAGTTACTTGGTGAGCTAGGAATTGGTAATACCAAGCAGACAAGTCCTGCGGTTTCACCACAAATTTGTCCTTCCAAGCAGCAATCAAGGTTTGGATATTGTCCGCATCTTTACTATAGGCAAGAGCGGCTGCCAACTGACGTTTAAAGACAGCATCTGTTGCGTGCGTATAAGTATCAAGATAAAGTGCTAACAAGTCTTTGGTCTCATGATGTTTCATCTCATTGATCAGAACTTGTGAGCGAATAGCTGCTGGAAGTCCTGCAAGCTGATCCTTGTGAGCTTCGAAGATTTGGCTAGCGACTTGACTAGCTTCTGCATCATTTGAGCGAATCATCATAGAAATGGCCAACTGACGAACCAACTCATCCTCATCTGATTCGCCATCTTTAGCTTCAAAACCAAGACGGTCATAGTTGTGACGAGCCAATTTAGCAACCAAGGCTTTGAAGGCTCTTTCAGCTTCTGTTCCTTCATCGATAAAGCGCTCAAGGGCAGAAATTACTTGAGAGACAGCTGAAACGACAAGGTAAGATTCTTCTTTAGCAAGTTTATCAAAGACTGGAAGCAAGTCTGCATAAGAAATGTGCCCTGCTTCAGCAAGCAAGCGACGTTCTTGGACGATTTGCAGTTTGCTTGTATTATCAAGCTCAACTAGGTCAGCAAGAATAGCATCTAGCAAGTCTCCTTGATAGTCTGTAATGTAGTGAGCTGTATTTTCAGTGTTGAGACGAAGAGCTCCATCATTTTCAGCAAGAAGGGCTGCGTAGCCAGGGATTTCGATGCTTTCAGTTTCGAGTGTATCAGGCAAACCTTTCCAGTTGCTGTTTAGTGGCACAACCCAGAGACGGTTCTTATCTTCGTGCTCACCGATGAAGAATTGTTTTTGTGAAATCTTCAAGACATCATTTTCAACTTTAACAGTGAGAACTGGGTAACCAGGCTGTTCCAACCAAGAATCCATGAAGGCTGAAACATCACGGCCAGACGCTTGACCAAGAGCATCCCAAAGGTCACGACCAATTGTATTGCTGTACTGATGTTTTTCAAAGTAGGCATGCAAACCTTTGGCAAAATCGGCATCACCTAGCCAACGACGAAGCATGTGCATGAGGCGACTTCCTTTGGCATAGACGATAGCTCCGTCAAAGAGCGTATTGATTTCATCTGGATGTTTAACTTCGACGTGGACAGACTGAACACCATCAGTCGCATCTCGTTCAAGAGCGTGAGGCACTCCACCTGTTTGGAAATCTTCAAAGATATTCCAGCTTGGCTCAATGGCATCCACACAGACATATTCCATCATGTTAGCAAAGCTTTCATTGAGCCAAAGGTCATCCCACCATTTCATAGTAACGAGATTGCCAAACCATTGGTGAGCCAATTCATGGGCCACAACAAGGGCAACTTGTTGACGACTGGCAAATGTAGAGTTTTCATCTACAATTAAGCAAACTTCACGGTAGGTCACAAGACCCCAGTTTTCCATAGCACCAGCTGAGAAGTCAGGAAGGGCGATATGGAGAGATTGAGGGATTGGATACTTAACTCCATAGTAATCTTCGTAAAACTCGATTGAGCGAACAGCGATGTCCAGTGAGAAATCAAGGTTAGATAATGGGTGGGCTTTGGTTGAGTAGACACCTACAAGGGTACCGTTTTTAGTTTTAGCCGTCACACCTTGCAAATCACCCGCAACAAAGGCTAACAAGTAAGAAGACATGCGAGGTGTTGTCTCAAACTTCCAGATACCTGTTTCCTTACGGTTTTCAACATCGATTTCTGGCATGTTAGACAAGGCCAATTCACCTTCTGCTTGGTCAAAACGTAGAGAGAGGTCAAAAGTTGCTTTGGCTTCTGGCTCATCCACACATGGAAAGGCTTCGCGCGCAAAATGACTCTCGAACTGAGTAGACAAAACTTCCTTCTTGATTCCATCAACTGTGTAATAAGAAGGGTAAATCCCTGTCATGTTGTCTGTAATTTTTCCTGAGAAAGCGATAGCCACTTTAACTTGACCAGCCTCAGCTAATTCAATATGAAGGGCTTCATTTTCATGGTCAACTGTAAATGGACGAGCTTCCCCTGCAACTTCTGCAGAAGCGATTTCCAAGTCTTTTTGGTGGAGGGAGATGCGGTCACTCTGTGCTTGACCAGTGATGGTCACTTTCCCTGAAAACGTCTTGGTCTCACGACTCAAGTCTAAAAATAAATCATAATGTTCAGGAACAAATTGCGTAATAAAATGTTCAACTGCTTGCATAGTTTTCTCCTATCTAAGTTTAAGAGCTAGAGCTCTTCTTCAAACAAACTTATTATATCATGTTTTGCTGGAGAAAAAAGGATTGGACGGCGATTTCCAAAACTTTCTTCCTTCTAATAGTCTACAGTGGGTAGACCTTGCGAAATTCTTCTAAAACAACCTTGCTTTCAGGTGTAAAAGTCAGTCCTACTTCTTTCAGCCACTCGGCGAAACAATTCTCATGAACCTGACGCCAATAGGTAAGTGATTTGTCTCCCTCACCTTCCTTATAGGCATGTTCAGCTGACACTCGATTGAAGGATTCAACAGAAACCTTTGTAATTTCGACAATACAGACAGCCTGATTTTGACTGTCTAAAATGACATCAAAGGTCCCTTCTTGAGGAAGAGACTCGGCTTCTAGTGCATAGAGGTCGTAGGCTGAGGCTGTTGCAGTCTTTTCGCCTTTTAAAACCAAATCTGCTAAAAGATCTGGTTCCACTCCAAAAGCCCAAGCATCGATTTCATCTCCTATAGAGGGGTTAATTTTCTTGTAGTCATTCCACATTTCTTGCGGTGTCATGGGTGCTCCTTTGTAATTTTTTACTTTCTTCTTTTATGTGTTTAAGATGATCTGGATGGTCAATCTCTAAATTAAAAATCTCTGGAATAGAACTATAGTGGATAATGCATTCGATACCCATCTGATTCATTTTTTGTATGAAAGAAGTATTCAGATAGCCTGCTACAGCAAAATCAATCTTTTCCATCCTTGCTTTATCCTGCATCTGTATTAACATATCTAACATAATTGGACTTTCCATATCATGCCATTGACTGTTTCTCACAGTGGCAAAAACAAAAGAAGTCAAATCATTCATTCCAACTACAATCTTTGAAATATCAGCTTCCAGTATGCTGTCCAAGTCAAAATATGCTGACGGTAATTCAATCATCGTGGCAATTTTCCCAGTAAAACCCTGCTGACGCAATACTGTAATAGCTTGCTTTAACTGCTCAGCATCATTGACAAAAGGAAAGATAACAGATAGATTGGGATTGTTTTGATAAACTTCTGTAACGACATGTGCTTCAGCCTGAAATTCATCCGGACACGCCAGCAAACGCCTCGTTCCTCTATATCCAAACAAGGGATGATTTTCATCAAAATACTCTTTAGTCCCCTTTAGACAATTAGCTTCTGTATTCGTTAATTCAGAAAAACGATACCAAACTTCCTTACCTGAGTACAGGGAGCAAATAGTATCAAGATAATCTTTCACAAATTTCTGGCAACTTGGTAGTAGTATGTTTTGGTTGAGTTCTCTCAACAAGTATTCCCCACGAATCATTCCAATGTGGTGAAATAGTTGTGGGTAAACTTTTTCATCAAGTTTTTCGCCACTAAGAGCAAGTTGGTTTTTCATCATTCACCTTCCAATTCATGTAAGAAGTCTTGTCCAATTCTGGAAATACTAATAACTCTGCTTTGACCTTCAAAACTAGTGACGATGCATTTTATTTGGAATAACTTCTAACACTAAATCCCGTCTCTTACATAACTTCTCTAGTCAGCGTTTCCGTCAGTCCTTCACCAAGTTACTGACTGCCTCCAGGTAGATCATACCGATGTTGATAAGGGCCTCTCGTTTTTTCAATGCAGAGTAACTTCCCATTTTCAAAGCAAACAGCGTAGACTCCAAAGTGATTTTTGATTTCCATTCAACGCCTCCTACTTCAAAGACCAGCCACCATCTATTGTCAGAATTTGTCCCTGCATGGCAGATGCCTTTCCACTGGCCAAAAAGAGACTGACTTCTGCCACTTCTTCTGACTCAATCCAGCGCTTGATTGGCGTTTCACTAGCCACCCAGTCCGCTAAACCACCTGGCTCAAAATCTGCAGCGGTCATAGCTGTCTTGACTGCTCCTGGAGCGATACCAAAGACCTGAATTCCAGTTTCAGCATAGTCTAGAGCCAACTGCTTGGTGAAGCCAGCCAAGGCGTGCTTCGAAGAAGTATAGGCGTGTCCACCGCCACCTGCTAGGCTAGAAGCAATGGAGCACATATTGATAATGGATCCTTTTTTATTCTCCAACATTTTGGTCAAATAATACCGAGTCAACTCTACTGGAGTAACGTAGTTGATTTCAAAAATCTCTTGAATTTCCTGCGCTGATTGTTCCAATAGGGGTTTGTAATCATCCAAAACTCCAGCAGTATTGCACAAAACATCAACCTGAGGACACCAATCAAAAATAGGCTCCAAGTTCAAGGTCAAATCTCTCTGTAAAAAGTGGAAATCACCCTCTAAGAGTGGATTTTCACCTTGGTCAACTCCATAAACTTGATAGTCCTTCTCTAAAAAAAGTCGAGCCTGAGCCAGGCCGATCCCTGAACTCACTCCCGTAATCAATACACGTCTAGTCATGCACTTCTACCCAATCCGTCGCCAAAACATCACAAGGTGTCGGACTCCACATGGAAAAACCCTCTCCCTCCCCAGAAACGTTGATTAGGAAATAGGGTGTCACTTCAAGTGCAACCCCATTTTGCTCGATAGTGTCAAAAAGTTGGACATAGTTTTCAGCACCTCCCCAACCAGTTCGTACATATTTTTTCTTATCCTTTAACCCAGGTAGAATTTCTTCAAATGTCATGTTTTTCTCCTTTAATATCAATAATCCTCCCCTTCATTATAACAAAAAAACCGCTTTAAAACGGCTTTTTGACTGTGATTTATTTACATCTGCTTCTACTTACGGCAAATTATTCCCTGCAGCAAGATAAATTTCATACCATTCTTTTCTTGTTAAGCTAAAGTTTGCCGCTTGGCTAACTTCTCTCAAGTGCTTAGGATTTGTGGTACCTACAACTGCCTGCATTTTTGCTGGATAACGCAATATCCAAGAAATGGCAATAGTTGAAGAGGTTACTCCATATTTAATAGCTAAACGATCAAGTACTTGATTTAAAGCTTGAAATTTCTCATTTCCAACAAAATTCCCTTTAAAATACCCGAATTGTAAGACAGACCATGCTTGAATGACCACATCGTGTAATTTGCAATATTCAAAAATGCTGCCATCTCGCATAGTTGCTTGACTACCTTCCATATTAACATGAAAACCTGATTCGAATCCTGGAGTAAAAGCCGCACTCAATTGTAGCTGATTAACAGCTAACGGCTGCTTGACATCTTTTTTAAGCAACTCCATCATCATAGGATTTTGATTAGAAACTCCAAAATTTCGAACCTTACCTTGTTTATAAAGGAAATCAAATGCTTCTGCTACTTGGTCAGATTCCATCAAAGCATCTGGTCGATGAAGAAGCAAGCTATCTAAATAATCAACCTGCAATCTTTCTAAAATCCCATCAACTGATTGTAATATATACTCTTTTGAAAAATCAAAATAGGTAAATTCTTCTATGCGAATGCCACATTTGGACTGAATCCACATCTCTTCTCTTAAATCTGGACGATTTTTTAGGACAAGACCTAACAGTTCTTCACAACGACCACGACCATAAATATCAGCCAAGTCAAAAGCATTGATTCCAACAGACAGTGCTGTTTCTACAAGCTCTTCAACTTCTTTTACAGACTTATCTTCTATTCTCATCATTCCGAGAACAATTTCTGATAATTCTTTGTCATCTTGACCAAGAGTTATGTATCTCATCAAATTTTTCTCCTTAAATTTCTAACATTCTTCCCTTCATTATAACAAAAAACCGTTTTGCAACGGCTTTTTGACTATATTTCACTCCATTTTATCTTCTTAAACCCACGGAACAAGAGAAAAATACCAATAAAAAGAACAGCTAAAGGAATGAATTTTGTAAGGAAAACATTTGAAATTCCCATCCACTTATAGTAACGAAGCAGAGAACCTACCACAAGATGGGCAACAATCATACTGACAAAGGGACGAAAGACCGCTTCTTTCCAATTCCAAATACTGATGACTAGAGAAAGCGTAAAAACAAGGAAACTATCCCAGGGAGCAGGAAGATAAAAGGCTCCTTCTTGTATGAAACTTCCCATTCCTACATATCCTAGAACGACTAGCAGAACAAGAATTCCAACGACAATATAAGTGCCAATTTTCATCTTAGGAGAATCTTGGACTAGCCCCCAACGTAAGATTGTGGCCACAAGTCCAAATCCAATCAGAAAAAGAAGAAGTTGCCCTAAAAATGTGAGCAAATTGACTGTTAAGAGAGAACCTTTAGAAAAATCACTTAGTAGTTGATAATAACGTAATACCGCTAGGACAAGAATTGGCGTCAAAAGGGACTCCTTGATAGAACTGCGAGGTGCTTCCTTGAGCATCTCTTTCATTAATTTTTTAGGATTCTTACCTAGATAATCCTCTGCACTCATTCCGTCTCGTTCTGCTTCTGAGAAATCTAACATCATCAAATAGATCTGCTCTCTGAGGTAGTCCTCATCATAGAGAAATCCAGCAAGATTAAAACTATCCCACAGTTCCTCAAAATACTTTTGATTCTCCTCAGAAAACTCATGTAGCAAAGCGCTTGTTTCTTCATAATACTTCATTTTCTTCATGGTTTACCCTCCATTCTTAATTCCTTCTACTTTTTGACTCAAATCGTCCCATTGTTGCCAAAAGACCGAGACACGATCTTCTCCTTCTTTCGTTAACGAAAAATACTTCCGATCTGGACCATCTGGCGACGGGCGCATGTCGCCTCTTATCCATTGATTTTTTTCTAACTTTTGCAACAAAGGATAAATAGTTCCTGGAACGATAGTATCAAATCCAGCCTCTCGCAAAGTCTGAACCAACTCATAACCATATCGCTCTTTTTGACCAATCATATCCAAGACACAACCTTCAAGAACACCTTTTAATAGTTGAGTTTCTTTCATCCCTTCTCCCTTCTAATCTATTTGGTAATACCTACTAGTGACTTCATCTATAATATACCACTTTCACACTAGTTTGTAAAGCATAATAGTTAAATAAAAAACAGAACTAGCATGAACTAGTCCTGTATACTTTTACCCAATCACACTTCCATTCGGTACAGCTGAGTCAACTGTGAGAAGGGTTAATTTTCCATCATGTTCAGCTGATAGGATCATACCTTGACTGACATATTTCTTCATCATCTTACGAGGTTTGAGATTGGCAACGATTTGAACTTTCTTGCCGACCAATTCTTGTTCATTTGGATAGTATTTTGCAATTCCTGAGAGGATTTGACGATCTTCACCATCACCAGCATCCAAGCGGAATTGAAGCAACTTATCTGAACCTTCTACTTTAGACACTTCTTTGACTTCTGCGACACGGATTTCGACCTTGTCAAAGTCTTCAAACTTGATTTCTTCCTTGTTTAGTTTGAGTTCAACTTCGTCTGGGTTCCACTCTTTTTCGACTGCTGGTTTGTTGCCTTCCATTTGTTCCTTGATATAGGCGATTTCTTCTTCCATATCCAGACGTGGGAAGATTGGTGTTCCTTTGGCAACTACAGTCACATCTTCTGGGAAGTCAACCAAGTTCAAGTTTTCAAGGCTCGCTACTTCTTCTAAGCCAAGTTGATTCAAGACTGCACGACTGGTTTCCATCATAAATGGCTCAATCAAGTGAGCAACGACACGAAGGCTAGCTGCCAAGTGACTCATGACACTTGCCAATTGATCGCGAAGTGCTTCATCCTTAGCCAAGACCCATGGTGCGGTCTCATCGATGTATTTATTAGTACGTGAAATAAGAGTCCATACTGCTTCTAGGGCACGTGGGTAGTCAACTGCTTCCATGTAGGTGTGGTAGTCAGCGATTGATTGTTCTGCAACGTCAGCAAGAGCATGGTCAAACTCTGTTACACCTTCTACATAGGCAGGAATTTGCCCATCAAAGTACTTGTTAATCATAGAAACCGTACGGTTGAGGAGGTTTCCAAGGTCATTGGCCAATTCGTAGTTAATACGGCCTACATAGTCTTCAGGAGTGAAAGTTCCGTCTGAACCAACTGGAAGGCTACGCATGAGGTAGTAACGAAGTGGATCTAGTCCAAAACGCTCTATCAACATTTCAGGATAGACAACATTCCCTTTAGATTTAGACATCTTTCCGTCTTTCATGACAAACCAACCATGACCAATCAAACGTTCTGGCAATTTGATATCCAACATCATAAGAAGGATTGGCCAGTAGATTGAGTGAAAACGAAGGATGTCTTTTCCAACCATGTGGAAGACTGTTCCGTTCCAGAACTTGTCAAAGTTAGCGTGTTCGTCTTGATCGTAGCCAAGAGCTGTCACATAGTTGAGCAGAGCATCAAACCAAACGTAGACAACGTGTTTAGGATTTGATGGTACTGGAACACCCCATGTAAAGGTTGTGCGAGAAACTGCCAAATCCTCTAAACCTGGCTCGATGAAGTTGCGAAGCATTTCATTCAGACGACCATCTGGAGTGATAAAGTCAGGATGGGACTTGAAAAATTCGACCAAACGATCTTGGTATTTGCTGAGACGAAGGAAGTATGATTCTTCAGATACCCATTCAACCTCGTGTCCTGATGGAGCGATACCTCCCGTTACATTTCCGGCTTCATCACGGAATACTTCTGCAAGCTGGCTTTCTGTAAAGAATTCCTCATCTGAAACTGAATACCAACCAGAATATTCACCCAAATAGATATCATCTTGAGCCAGCAAGCGCTCAAATACTTGAGCCACTACTTTTTCATGGTAATCATCCGTTGTACGGATGAATTTATCGTATGAGATATCGAGTAATTGCCAGAGTTCTTTGACTCCAACTGCCATCCCATCAACATAGGCTTGAGGTGTGATGCCAGCTTCTTCTGCTTTCTGCTGGATTTTCTGACCATGCTCATCAAGACCTGTCAGATAAAAGACATCGTAGCCCATCAGGCGTTTGTAACGTGCTAGGACATCACAGGCGATGGTTGTGTAGGCAGAACCGATATGAAGTTTACCAGATGGATAGTAAATCGGCGTTGTAATATAAAAATTCTTTTCAGACATAATTTTTCCTTTCCAGGCAAATGAAACCTGTTTTTCTAACACTTCATTATATCACATTTTTAAGGATTTTCGATAGAGAAATCTATACAAAAACAAGATAGACAAGTGTCCATCTTGTTGATTCTATTCATAACGAAGAGCTTCAATTGGATCAAGTTTCGATGCCTTGTTGGCTGGCAAAACTCCAAAAATCATACCCACGCTAGCTGAAACTGCAAGACTAAATAGGGCAACTGGGATTGATACTCCTACTTCTATACCAGCTATCAATCCTTGTAAGAGTAGACCAGCTATAGCTGTTAAGCCTGTCGCAATGGTTAGACCAATAACTCCACCAAGCAAGGTCAAAATCATGGATTCAATCAAAAACTGAATTAAAATATTGGCACGCGTTGCACCCAAAGCCTTACGGAGACCAATCTCACGCGTACGCTCTGTAACAGAAACCAGCATGATGTTCATAACACCAGTCCCTCCAACAAAAAGTGAAATTCCTGCAATGGCACTAATAATCGTAGTTATAAAGCCGAACAGTTGTTGTACTTCTTGGAAGGCTGCAGTCGCATCTGCCACCTGATACTCCCCTTGCTGAAGACCAGCAATCTCGGTCAATTTTCTAGCTAATTCTGGTCCCACTGTTGGTGTCAAACTGGTATCATTAACTCGGAAAACAATATCAGAAATTTCATCCATATTGAAGTTATTGGCAAGAGAAATATTAGTCGTAATGGGAAGTCCACCAATACCAAATGTCTTGACAGCCTTGGCCTCATCGCTAGTATAAACACCAATAACACGATAGCTAAAGCCACCAACATCTATAATCTTGTTAACAGCTTCTTGAGCGGATCCGAACAGACTGTTAGCAAGTTCCTGGTCTAGCAAAATGACACTGGCCACATCTTTATAATCCTGAGCTATAAGACTACGACCTGCAACAATTTCATTTTCAACCGCCTTCATGTAAGTAATATTTCCACCTGTCAAGCTAGCGCGCTCAACCTTTTTATCTTTATAAGACAGGGTCGTATTTGTCGAGTTGGTTACATAGTAACTATCTACACCCTTAAGTTTGGCCGCCTCCTTAACCCAAGCTTCTTGCGGTTTTGGTGGTTCCACAGGAACATCCTCTTCTTTCCCAGAAACTGTCAAAGCTGATTGCTTTTGGGTAAAAGACCCATCTTTACTTTTAATGGGTGAGAAAAAGACATGGATATTTTTCTGTGACTTGGTCATATTCTTATTGACCTGACGAGACATGGAATCCCCCAGAGCCATAATAACAACAACTGATGAAACACCAATGATAATCCCAATCATAGTGAGAAAAGAGCGCATCTTGTGGGCCATGATAGATGAAAAGGCAAATTTCAGATTCTGCATCTTAGTTTTCCTCCTTCTCTAACTGCGAACTGTCAGACGAAATAACTCCATCTCGAATGACAATCTGGCGTTTAGCATAAGCAGCGATTTCAGGCTCATGCGTTACCATGATAATGGTTTTTCCTTCTTTGTTCAACTCAACCAATAGTTGCATAATTTGGTTCCCTGTTTTGGTATCCAAGGCTCCTGTCGGTTCGTCCGCTAGGATAATAGAAGGATTGTTTACCAAGGCACGCGCAATAGCCACACGTTGCTTTTGACCACCAGATAATTCTGAAGGCAAATGGTGACTGCGTTCTGTCAATTCAACCTTATCTAAATATTCCTCAGCTAACTTGCGACGTTTTGAAGATGAAACTCCCGCGTAAATCAAGGGCAATTCTACGTTTTGCAGAGCATTAAGTTTAGATAGAAGAAAGAACTGCTGAAAGACAAATCCGATTTGTTGGTTACGGATCTTGGCTAGTTGTTTTTCACCTAGTCCCGCCACTTCTTGGCCTTCAAGATAATACTCTCCACTGGTTGGTGTATCCAACATCCCAATCGTATTCATTAGAGTGGACTTACCAGACCCAGAGGGTCCCATGATGGCAACAAACTCACCCTCATTCACTTCTAGGTTGATATTTTTGAGAACCTGCAGTTCTTGGTCACCATTACGGTAACTTCTGCAGATATTTTTTAGACTAATTAGTTTCTTCATCAGCCTTCACCTCTTTTCCTTCCTCTAGAGAAGACGTTGGGTTACTGATGACCTTGACTCCATTTGTCAGACCTGAAGTGATTTCTTGGTTGTCTGCATCAGCATTGCCCAAACCAACTTCCACTTTCTTGGCCTTTTTCTGCTCGTCAAGCACCCAGACATAGTTCTTATCATTTTCAGTCACAACACTTGTTAGAGGAACCAAAATGGCTTTACTCTTATTCTTGACCTCAACGCTTACTGAAAATCCTTGTTTCAAATCACCAATTTCACTCGTAACATCAATGGTATATGGATATTTAGAGCCAGAATTACCAGCTGCTGCTGCAGCCGCTGCACTTGCTGCTTCGCCATTATTTTTAGGGTAGTCAGAGATATAGCTAATCTTACCTGTCCAGCTCTTATCTTGGTAAACTTTAGAAGTAAAGGTTACTTCTTGACCGACAGATAAGTTGGCAAGGTTGTATTCAGATAGTTCACCCTTAACTTGCAAGTTTTCATTGCTTACGACATGAACTACCACTTGGCTTGCTCCTGTTGGAGATTTGGAAACGTTACGATTGACTTCGACCACAGTTCCCTCTAGGGTACTGAGAACCGTCATGGCATCCAACTGACTTTGAGCCTTGCTTAATTGCGCTGCTGCATCTGCACGAGCATCACGAGCATCACCTAATTGTGCATCAATAGATGACACTGCATTTCCTGAGACTGGAGCTGGAGTTTGGGCTGCAGCTCCTTCGCCTCCTGCTGGTACTGGTAACTGGGGAGCTGAAGCAGCTTCATTTCGTGCTTGATTGAGTTCATTGATATGACGATCTGCCTTAGCAACTGCTCGACTCGCTGAATCATAGGCCGCCTGGGCTTCTGAACTACTGTACTTGACTAAAGCCTGTCCTTCACTGACCTTATCACCCACAGAAACAAGGATTTCATCTAAATCTCCCTTACTAGTATCAAAATAAACATATTGTTCATTTTTTGCTGTTACTGTCCCTGACAATAAAACAGAGGACGCCACGCTTCCTTCCTTGGCAACAACAAGATGAGTAGGCTCATCTTTTACCGCGGTCTGAGATGGTTGTCTAAAGAGCAAAATGCCCCCAGCACCTAATACAACTACACTGGCAGCACCGATTGCTGCATACAATTGCCACTTTTTAGCTTTACGATTCTTCTTCATAATGAAACTCCTTTTTGATTTAAAGTCCTTAACAATATTATATAAAAATTAGCAAATATAAACAATAACCGTTCAGAACGAAATAATGACATTTCAGGATTTGATTATTGTTCGGAATCTATTTTTATTGCCATTGTACTAGTTATATAATACACTTTATTTTTCCTTTTTGCAAGCCTTTTCTTTAATTTTTTTGAACGTAGCAGATTTTTGCAATCAGATAAAAAAAAAGATAGAATATGACTATCAAAAAATGACACTCTACTATTTAAAAGAGTATAAAGGAGTTTTCAATGAGAGAATATGATATCATTGCTATCGGTGGTGGTAGCGGAGGAATTGCTACCATGAACCGTGCTGGTGAACACGGAGCCAAAGCGGCCGTTATTGAGGAAAAGAAATTAGGTGGAACTTGCGTCAATGTCGGTTGTGTTCCTAAAAAAATCATGTGGTACGGGGCACAAATCGCTGAGACTTTCCATCAATTTGGAGAAGACTACGGCTTTAAGACTACTGATCTTAACTTTGACTTTACAACCCTACGTCGTAATCGTGAAGCCTATATTGATCGCGCTCGTTCTTCTTATGATGGAAGTTTTAAACGCAACGGTGTAGACTTGATTGAAGGTCATGCTGAATTTGTAGATTCTCATACTGTCAGCGTAAATGGTGAACTGATTCGTGCTAAACATATCGTGATTGCTACTGGTGCCCATCCAAGTATTCCAAACATTCCTGGTGCTGAACTAGGTGGCTCTTCTGATGATGTATTTGCCTGGGAAGAACTTCCAGAGTCAGTTGCTATTCTAGGTGCTGGTTATATCGCCGTTGAATTGGCTGGCGTACTCCACACTTTCGGTGTCAAGACAGACCTCTTTGTTCGTCACGATCGCCCTTTACGTGGTTTTGATTCTTACATCGTTGAAGGTTTGGTTAAGGAAATGGAAAGAACAAACTTACCACTTCATACTCACAAAGTCCCTGTCAAGTTAGAAAAAACTGCTGAAGGCATTACCATTCATTTTGAAGATGGTACTAGTCACACAGCTAGTCAAGTTATCTGGGCTACTGGTCGCCGTCCAAACGTTAAGGGCTTGCAACTTGAAAAAGCTGGAGTAACTCTGAACGAACGTGGCTTTATCCAAGTGGATGAATACCAAAATACTGTTGTTGAGGGAATCTACGCTCTAGGTGATGTAACGGGTGAAAAAGAACTGACTCCAGTTGCTATCAAGGCAGGACGTACCCTATCTGAACGCCTCTTTAACGAAAAAACTACTGCAAAAATGGACTACTCAACTATTCCAACTGTTGTCTTTTCACACCCTGCTATCGGAACTGTTGGGCTGACAGAAGAGCAAGCTATTAAAGAATACGGCCAAGACCAAATCAAGGTTTACAAATCAAGCTTCACTTCTATGTACTCTGCTTGCACTTGCAACCGTCAAGAAACTCGTTTCAAATTGATCACAGCTGGTTCAGAAGAAAAAGTTGTCGGACTTCATGGAATTGGATACGGTGTTGATGAAATGATTCAAGGATTTGCTGTTGCTATCAAAATGGGAGCAACCAAAGCAGACTTTGATGCAACTGTGGCGATTCACCCAACTGCATCCGAAGAATTTGTAACTATGCGTTAATCGAAGCAAAAGAAGCTGATACAAATGTGTCTGCTTCTTTTTTGATGATTTACAATCGATGAAAACAACTTACCCAGTAAGCAAAATCGGCCGTTACAGTTTTTGTTACCTTGAATTTATAAATAGGTTGACAATAATTACTCTACGAGTATAATAGTTACTATACATCAGAAAAGAGGTTAACTATTTTGAAAAAAGCTCACGTTTATGCCATCCCTGCTATTGGTGCTGCTCTCATTGCTGTTTTAGCACAAATCAGTATTCCAATTGGACCTGTCCCCTTCACTCTGCAAAACTTTGCAATCGGCTTGATTGCTACTGTCTTTAGACCGAGGGAGGCTGTACTTTCTGTTGGACTCTATCTTCTTCTAGGTGCTATCGGTCTTCCTGTCTTTGCAGGAGGTGGAGCTGGTTTTCAGGCGTTGGTTGGTCCTACTGCAGGCTATCTTTGGTTTTATCTCGTTTACTCTGGACTTACTTCCTCTCTAACCAACAGCAAGAGTGGTGTTGTCAAGATTTTTCTTGCAAACCTTTTGGGTGATGCTCTTGTCTTTGTCGGCGGGATTCTCAGCTTACATTTCCTAGCTGGAATGCCATTTGAAAAAGCTCTTATTGTGGGGGTATTTCCCTTTATCATCCCAGATCTTGGTAAAATTATTGCTATTAGTTTTATTAGCCGTCCATTACTTCAACGCCTTAAAAATCAAGCTTACTTTGCTAACTAAAAAAGGATATCGAGTTGTCATGACTCAATATCCTTTTCTTTCATTTTGAAAACTTATACTCAATGAAAATCAAAGAGCAAACTAGGAAGCTAGCCGCAGGCTGTACTTGAGTACGGCAAGGCGAAGCTGACGCGGTTTGAATTTGATTTTCGAAGAGTATTATTTACCTTTAAAGGCATCCACCATCGTTTGAAATTCTTCATTGGAGAGAGTAATCCCTTTGCCCATTTTAGTATGATCTGGGCTCCAAGCACGAATATCAAACTTTGCAGGAGCACCATTAAAGCTCACACGGTTGATTTCCTTAGTCCAACCTTTTTCGTTTTCAGAAAGAGTCAACAAGTGCTCTTCGATTTCAAATGTAAATTCTGCCATTTTCTTCTCCTTTTTTAGCTTTCATTTGATTATTCGTAAAATCTTGTAGATTTTAGGAAAATTTTATATAATATTGATATAAAAGAAGGGAGGCCATTATGAGACATAAATTCCAGCAAGTTCTAGATAAAATACATGACTTTTTAAATGGACATGAAGAACTAGACCAGACTGAAAGCAACTCCCTTACAGCCACTATTGAAGAGGCTATCCAGAAACAAACCGCTGTTCACCTTATCTTGTCTGAGACAAGTTTTACAGGTGACATCATCAAATACGATCAGCAACGCCAGCAAATTATCGTGAAAAATTTTGCCAAAAATGTGACCCGTATTATCCGCATAAGCGATATTCAACGCCTACGATTTGTCCCTTCAACTGTCCAAACAGCCCAAAAAAATAGATTTAAGAAAGAGTGAGATGTAGTTGCTTCATCCCACTCTTTTTTCTTAGCGAATTTGTTCAAAATGTAAATGAACTGCGATATGATCTCCATAACCACTTCTTTCCAAGTCACGTTGTAGACGATAGGAAATGTAGTGTTCTGCAATGGTAATGTAACCTGCACCTAGTAGACGATGTTCAACCATAGACTGAATCATGCTAATGGTAGCACGTTCCACCTTGGCCTCTTCCAAATCCAAAACCACTTTCTTAGTGACTTGTGCAAGGTTTTGACGCAAATCATCTGTCAATACATAGACAGTCTGGGCTGCCTTTAAGATAGCTTGGTAAATCTTATCTGGATTAAATTCAGCAATTTCTCCATCACGTTTGATTACTTGCATAGGTTTCTCCTTTATTATTTGTTTTCTTTAATTTCTGCCAGCATTTTTTCTTCTTCTGCTGTCAGTTGATAATGTTCAAGCAAATCCGGTCTGCGTTCATAGGTTTTCTTTAAACTCTCATACAGGCGCCACTGACGAATCTTTTCATGGTGTCCACTCATCAGTACATCTGGCACGACCATCCCTCGATAATCATAAGGGCGTGTGTACTGAGGGTATTCGAGAAGGCCTGAAGAAAAACTATCATCTTGGTGGCTAGACTCCTTGCCAATCACTTCTGGAATCAGGCGAACCGTCGCATCAATCATGGTCATGGCTGCCAATTCTCCACCAGTCAGGACATAGTCCCCCAGGGAAATCTCATCTGTCACCAAGGTCTTAATGCGCTCATCATAACCCTCGTAGTGCCCACAGATAAAGATTAGCTCTTCCTCTTGAGACAAATCCTCGGCATAAGCTTGATCAAACTGCTTTCCAGCAGGATCGAGGAGAATGACGCGCGGATTTTTCTTTTCAATAGCATCAAAGGCATCGAAAATGGGTTGTGCTCGGAGCAACATCCCCTGACCGCCTCCGTAGGGCTCATCGTCGACATGGCGGGCCTTTTCAGCATTTTCTCGAAAATTATGATACTGGATATCCAAGAGCCCCTTTTCTCGAGCCTTTCCAACGATTGAGTGCTCTAGCGGAGAAAACATCTCTGGAAAAAGGGTTAAAATATCAATCTTCATCGTCTAACCCTTCTAAGATTTCTACATCGACGCGGTTATTTGGAATATCAACATTTAGAACCACTGGTGGGATATAAGGCAAGAGCAAGTCACGCTTGCCTTTTCGCTTAACCACCCAGACATCGTTGGCACCTGGTTGCAGGATTTCCTTGATGGTTCCAATCAAGTTATCACCCTCATAGACTTCCAAACCGATAATCTCGTGATAATAAAATTCACCTTCGTCTAGGTCATTCAAATTTTCCTCAGCAACCTTGAGACTGTATCCCTTGTACTTTTCAATAGCATTGATATGGTACATATCTTTGAATTTAATGATATCAAAGTTCTTCTGTTTACGATGGCTAGCGATGGTCACTGTTTGAACAAACTGATCTTTTTCATCAAATAAGGCTAGCTCAGTACCTTTTTTAAACCGTTCTTCTGCAAAATCCGTCACAGACAAGACTCGCATCTCACCCTGCAACCCTTGCGTATTGACGATTTTCCCAACATTAAAGTAGTTCATCTTGTCTCCTGTACTCTATTTCTATCCATCTTATTCGGACAATTCTCGAATAATAGTCACAATTTTTTCTGATTCTGACCATTGTAAATAATGGTGATTCCCTCCTAAAATGAGTTTAGTATTGGAAGTCCAATATTCTGATTCTCTGTACTCTTTTTCTCTATAAGGCTGACAAAAAATAAATACAGGGATATAAGATTCTATAGATACATTCTCAAAATCTTCCTCAGTAATCTCTCCAGATATCTGAAATCCTGTATCTTGATTTTCCAACTCTGAACCTTTTTCTTGCATTATTTCCCAGATTTCTTTATTAATCTCAGGGCTAAATGTTGCTTGAGTTAAGTTCTTAAAATAAAGTTCAGGACCAAATTCTTCAATCAGTCTCATTTGCTCTTCCATTTCTGGATAAGGATTTTCTGAAAAATCAGCAAACATTACTTTTTTAGTTGTCGGTTCAAGCGCTACTAAAGCCTGACACTTAATTGGTTTGTTGAGCAATTCACAAGCTAAAATTCCACTCAAACTATGTACACAAAGTATATATTCAGAAATCCCTAATTCTTCAAGTACTTCATAAACCGCATCTGCAAGATTATCTAGATTTTTTCCAGTTTGGTCATGAATCGGACTCCTACCTGTGTTCGGAAAATCAATTGTCAAATAACCAATTGTAGGAGGAAGTTTTTCAAGTATAAGTGAAAAATTTTCATAACTTGGTAGCAAACCTGCGCCACTTAAACAAACTAGCATTTTCTTTTGTTTTTGATAAGTAACAGAGAGACTACCAATTTCTGTAGATACTTCAAACCTCTTCATAAAGAAATCCACTCGTTCTATATAATGAATTATTAAAAATCCTCATCCTTTATTTTATCACGTTTCAAAGATTTTCTCAAGTTAGAGGAAAATACATAGAGGGCCCGCTATAGTCCAAAAAGTGCTAATATTTTTCTCTTTAATGTTAATTTATATTTGAAAGATGAGATATTTACATTCCCGTTATACATATTGCTATAAAATGTATATTCCCCAATTTCACCCTGACTTGTTTTCCATTTCATTCTTAAACTAGGCATATTCTCTGGTAAATTTGTATGAATCAATAAGCATGTATAATTCTTTAAATTTTTAACTGTATGCAGTTTATTATTTACAATCAAACAATCGTTTCTTGAATCATAGTTTAAAGAATAAAATTCTACTATTTCAATATCAACTTCTTTGGGATAAAAAATCAAATGATTAAAAGGTTTGCTACTTATATTATGTGTAAATTCATGAATATAGTGAAAATTTGTATGTAAAGATTCAAACTCGAATGGTTTAATTTCCTTGATTTCAATATTATTGATATAAACCTTATTTTGGAAAGTTATCTTTATAATCACAGCAATAAATGTCGCAATTTGTAAAATTCGTAATAGCCAATCAATATACATTGACCAATCTATGTTAAAAACACAATCAATATTCATTCTTTTTTCAGTTTTCTTTAAAAAAGCCTTCCAAATCTCGTTCATGCTGATATTTGATAGCCGCCTTTTTGTCTTTTTCAAAAATGGTCTTGGTTAGATCTATGTCGTTGATGGCCGCAATTGCGACAGTGTAGTGAATGATATCAGCCAATTCTTTTGCTAGTTCCTCGTTCGAATCTTGAACTCCCTCTTTTCGACCAGAGCGTCCATTTAAAACCTCAGCAACTTCTCCAACTTCTTCTACTAGCTTAATAAAAAGCCCTTCTTCTGTTCTAGATTGTCGGTAATGGTCAAGTAAATATTCCTCTAGTTGTCTAACTGTTAAATCTCTCATTCTTTCTCCTTGCAAAAAAAGCGAGACATTCGTCCCGCCCTTCTTATTTTTCGTCAATAACGATTCTTACTTTTTTGTCTTCAGTTGGGACAGAGTAGACAATCGTTCTTATCGCAGAAATAGTGCGACCCTTACGACCGATTACACGACCCACATCGCTTTGATCAAGATCCAAATGATATTCCAAAAACTCTGGTGTATCTTCAATCTTGATAGTTAAGGCATCTGGTTGTGAAATCAAGGGTTTCACAATCGCAATAATGAGATTTTCAATCGTATCCATCTGTCAACCTACTTTAAATTTATTTTGAGAATTTAGAATCGTGGAATTTCTTCAATACACCTTCTTTTGAAAGGATGTTGCGAACTGTATCTGAAGGTTGAGCTCCATCAGCCAACCATGCAAGAACGCGGTCTTCTTTCAAAGTTACTTGGTTTTCAGCAACAAGTGGGTTGTAAGTTCCAACTGTTTCGATGAAACGTCCGTCACGTGGTGAACGTGAATCTGCTACGTTGATACGGTAGAAAGGTTTTTTCTTAGAACCCATACGAGTCAAACGGATTTTAACTGCCATTTTTAAAGTCTCTTTTCTTATTTTTTATTTCGGTGAAATAGCTGAGCTATTTATCACATGTTCTATTATAGCAGATTTCTGGCAGGTGTCAAGAAAAAAACTTGACAGACTATAAAATTTTTAAACCATTTAGAAATTTGTTAGAAGTAGGAAATAAATGTTTGAAAGAAGCTATCCGTGAATACTATTTTATACTCAATGAAAATCAAAGAGCAAACTAGGAAGCTAGCCGCAGGCTGTACTTGAGTACGGCAAGGTAAAGCTGACGTAGTTTGAATTTGATTTTCGAAGAGTATTAGAAACATTTTATAAAGACCATCAAGTCAAACCCTTCATATCGCCTGAACGAGATTTGGATACTTGGCTCCTAAATTCTAAGCCCGTTCCCAAACGAAATATCAAGGATTTTAAGAATGATATCTACTAATTAATTTATAAAATATAAATTAATAGATTCTAAATAGGGGAATAATTTAGTTCTGTAAAAATTAACTTCTACACCTATAACGCTTATTCTGACAGACTTTATAACAGTCTAAGAAAAAAGTAGAGATTCATAGAGTATCTAGATTTTCCAAATAATTGCCACCTTGGCACATAAATTCTTGCTTTCCAGATTTAAATGTGATATATTTATAACATAAAATTTAAGTGTTATATATTTATAACATAAAAAAGGAGTCTATCATGAAAAAAAGTCAAAAAATGCGTGGCCTCATTGCAGTGATTGCCGTAGCTCTCTTTATTGATTTTATTGTTTTATTTGGTTCTAATCTTAGTTGGGGACCCAAGTTAGTTATTACTGGTATTTCAGTGCAAGGTCAAATTGTAGCTATTTGGAGCTGGCTACATATGAAACTATGGTCTCATAAAAGTCAGAAAGGTAAGGGAAAGATTATTTTTGACTTGTCTGCTAAGCTTTACACGATACTTTTGTTTGCAGCAAGCATTTTTTATACAGTAGGAATTTGGGTTGCGACCCCAAGCGAAAGTTCTGGTATTAAAGAATGGATTTTGGGAATTGGCCTCGCTATTGAAGTGATTGCATTTGGTTTTTTCTCTTTAAAAAATGTCAAGGAAACTCCGGACGAACGCTTTTATGCTAATTTAGCAAAGGCAGCTAGCTTGATGTTGGTTTTTATACTAGCCACACTGATGATCCTAGCAGTTATCATTGGGTATATGGGGCCTCTCACTCTTTACATGGGGCAGATATTTATTAGCATAGCTGCCTTGATTTGCATCTTTGCGGTTGTATATTTTATCTTGGAACGTAGAGGATAAGCATGGCCAAAGAAAGCAAGATTATTACTAATCTCAAATCTGTTCGTGAGTCCACAGGCATGACCCAGCAGGAGTTAGCCGACCTCATCGGCATGCGACGCGAGACAATTCTGCACTTGGAAAATAATCGTTACAACCCTTCGCTGGAAATGGCTCTTAAAATTGCTCAAGTTTTTAATCTGAAAGTAGAAGACCTCTTTGAACTCAGACAGAAAGAGGAAGCATAATTCTTTTCGAGACCTATTATTAAGTTCATTGACTAATTAGGAATTGAAGCCAAAAGAAAAAATCCTTTGAAAATGTGCTCTTTTAAAATATAGCAATTCTTTCGAATTAACCTTTACTAATTGTGATGCTTTACGAGCTTTCTTAAGATCTGGTTCCCTAAATACTTTGAGTACACTTATGGCATTGATACCCCTAAGCATCTAAAAACTCTGGTGGAAAAAGGTTATACTCTTGTCGAAACTGCATTTGACTCACTTAACCATCTAAATGCTACTATGAAAAAGAATATTCTGAAAAGCAAGGGAATTACAAGACTGTCTAAGATGAAGGCTACAAATTTGGTCAAAGCCCTTCATGACAACTTTCAGAAGAAGAATTAGCAATCGTGGCTACAAATTGACTCCAAAGGGGGAGCAGATACTGGAACAATACAAGGATATTATCGACCGTCATCCAAAGAAGAATCTTTAATCAACCAAGTCAGGTTGATTTTTTTGTAGATTATTCAAAACACTTATAAAACATTACAAACGTTGACAATCGCTTACAAAAGAGGTATATTAGTATTGAAAGGGGGAATTCATATGTACCAAGAACAACGATTAGAAGAAATCATTAAACTTTTAGAGGATAGAGGAAGTCTATCAGCAAAAGAAATGGTTGACTATTTCCAAGTATCCAAAGATACCATCCGCAGAGATTTTTCTATTCTCGCAAAAGAGAAACGAGCAAAAAGAACTCATGGAGGTTTATTGCCAATTCAAAAGCAAAGGATTCTTGGTTTTCAAGGTCGAGCAGAACAATCTTCCAAAGAAAAAGAGAAAATTGCTCATTTAGCTACCCAACTTATTTCTGAATCACAATTAATTTTCTATGATGTTTCAACAACTGTACTTGAGTTAGCAAAAATAACAGATAAAAAAGTCACTATTTTCAGCCATTCATTAGATAATGCGCTTATTCTAGGAGGGAAAGAAAATGTCGATTTTCACATTCTAGGTGGACGATTTCATAAAAAAAATCGTTTCTATTACTCATTAGAAGAATCGGACATTTTAAACTCTATTAAGTTTGATTTAGCTTTTTTTGGAGCTGCAAGTCTTTCAGATGGTCAAGTTAGTTTTGAAGACCAAGAAGATGTTCTAATGAAAAAGAGAGCATTTAAAACAAGCAAAACTCGTGTCTTACTGGCTGAAACCAGTAAAATAAGCAAACACTCTCACTTTATTCTTTCTGAACTAGCTGATTTTGATTATTGGATTACAGACAAAGAACCCGATATAGAAATTCAGAAATATTTAGATGGTAAAACAACTATTCTATTTTAAAAGAGGTTAACTATGACAAATATTAAATTGATTATAACCGATATTGACGGAACAATTTTAGACAAAAATCACCAGATAGACTCTTATTTGCCAGAACTGATGCCAATTTTAAAACAAAAAGAAATCCCTTTTGTCTTAGCTTCTGCTCGCTCACCTCTCGGTATTGCTCCAATCTCTAAAGAACTAGGTATTAGTAACTTCCCAATCGCATGTTATAACGGTGCCCTTATCAGTAAGGGGGATGAGGTCCTAAGTCAGCATTCTATTGATAAAAAAGAATTAACATTTCTTCATGATTTTTTAAAAAGAGAATTTCCGACAGTTTCTATCAATGTTTATTCTGGACAAGATTGGTTTGTTAATACTTTAGATAAATGGGTACAAATCGAAGCCGATATTACTGGAGAAAGTCCAAAAGTTACATCTATAACAGATTTGATAAAAGAGGAATATACTCTTGTTCATAAACTATTATTAATTGATAAAGCAGACACTATACAGAAACTGCAAAACACCTTATCCATTATGGATTTCCCTCAAACGGATTTTTATCTCTCCAAGAATAACTATCTTGAAGTCACACATAATCAAGTATCTAAAAAACAGGCTCTGTTAGAATTGGCTAACTACTATCAAATTTCCCCAAAGGAGATTATGGCCTTGGGTGACAATTATAATGATGTTCCCATGATTGAAACCGCAGGCCTTGGTATTGCAATGGGAAATGCACCTACAGATGTCAAATCCTGTGCAAATGCAGTAACAGATTCTAATGAACAAAATGGAGTAAGTCAAGCTATAAAGTTATATGTGTTATCAGAATAATCTCTATTGATATTTGAAATAAACTTCCTTTTAGGGTACAATGGTAGAAATGAATTTTTGAGAGGAACAGAATGAAAAAACTAGCAACCCTTCTTTTACTATCCACTGTAGCCCTAGCTGGGTGTAGCAGCATCCAACGTAGTTTGCGTGGTGATGACTATGTAGATTCCAGTCTTGCTGCTGAAGAAAGTTCCAAAGCAGCTGCCCAATCTGCCAAGGAGTTAAACGATGCTTTAACAAACGAAAACGCCAATTTCCCACAACTATCTAAAGAAGTTGCTGAAGACGAGGCTGAAGTGATTCTCCACACAAGTCAAGGAGATATCCGTATCAAACTCTTCCCTAAACTCGCTCCTCTAGCGGTTGAAAACTTCCTCACTCATGCTAAAGAAGGCTACTATAACGGTATTACCTTCCACCGTGTCATCGATGGCTTTATGGTCCAAACTGGAGATCCAAAGGGAGACGGTACAGGTGGTCAGTCTATCTGGCATGACAAGGATAAAACTAAAGACAAGGGAACTGGTTTCAAAAACGAGATTACTCCATATCTCTATAACATCCGTGGTGCTCTTTCTATGGCTAATACTGGTCAACCAAACACCAATGGTAGCCAATTCTTCATCAACCAAAACTCTACAGATACCTCTGCTAAACTCCCTACAAACAAGTATCCAAAGAAAATCATCGAAGCCTATAAAGAAGGGGGAAACCCTAGTCTAGATGGCAAACACCCAGTCTTTGGTCAAGTGATTGACGGTATGGATGTTGTAGATAAAATTGCTAAAGTCGAAAAAGATGAAAAAGACAAGCCAACTACTGCTATCACAATCGACAGCATCGAAGTGGTGAAAGACTACGATTTTAAATCTTAAAAACCAAAAAAATACAGTACCCACATTCGGTACTGTATTTCTTTTATCCTTATTTTTAAGTTAAATTATTAAAATCCCAGATTTGGTCCATCCAACCTTCATAGAAGTCTGGTTCGTGACAGACCATAAGAATAGATCCCTTGTATTCTTTAAGAGCGCGTTTGAGTTCATCCTTGGCATCCACATCCAAGTGGTTGGTCGGCTCGTCCAGCACTAAAACGTTGTTTTCACGATTCATCAAGAGACAGAAACGAACTTTGGCTTGTTCCCCACCTGACAAAACCTGAATTTGACTTTCGATATGCTTAGTTGTCAGGCCACAACGGGCAAGGGCTGCACGGACTTCTGCTTGATTAAGGGCAGGAAAGGCATTCCAGACAGCTTCAAGAGGTGTTTGACGATTGCCTCCTTCTACTTCCTGTTCAAAGTAGCCAAGTTCTAGGTAGTCTCCACGTTCAACCTCTCCAGCGATTGGCGGGATAATGCCCAATAGAGACTTCAAGAGAGTTGTTTTCCCGATACCGTTGGCACCGATAATAGCAACCTTTTGATTGCGTTCAAAGGTAAGATTTAAAGGCTTAGTCAGAGGACGGTCATAACCAATCTGCAAATCCTTGGCTTGGAAGATAAAGCGCCCTGGCGTACGAGCTGATTTGAAATCAAAGGATGGCTTTGGTTTCTCACTTTGGAGTTCGATAATATCCATCTTATCCAATTTCTTCTGACGAGACATGGCCATATTTCGTGTTGCAACACGCGCTTTGTTTCGAGCGACGAAGTCCTTGAGGTCGGCAATCTCTTTCTGCTGACGTTCGTAGGCAGCCTCCAGCTGAGATTTCTTCATGGCATAGACTTCTTGGAACTGGTAGTAGTCACCAGAGTAACGCGTCAGCTGTTGATTTTCCACATGATAGACAATATTGATAACGTCATTTAGGAATGGAATATCGTGTGAAATAAGAACAAAGGCATTCTCATAGTTTTGGAGATAGCGCTTGAGCCAGTCAATATGCTCAGCATCCAAGTAGTTGGTCGGCTCGTCCAACAGCAAGATATCAGGCTTTTCAAGGAGAAGTTTTGCCAAAAGCACCTTGGTTCTTTGCCCACCTGACAAAGAGGTTACATCCGTATCCATGCCAAAGTCCATGACACCAAGGGCACGCGCTACTTCGTCAATCTTAGCATCCAAGGTATAGAAATCACGACTCTCTAAACGGTCTTGGAGTTCTCCCACTTCTTCCATGAGAGCATCAACATCCGCACCGTCTTCAGCCATTTCCATATAGAGGTCATTGATACGGGCTTCAGCTTTGAATAGCTCATCAAAGGCCGTACGGAGAACATCGCGTACCGACTGCCCTTCAGCAAGAACGGAGTGCTGATCCAAGTAACCGGCAGTCACATATTTGGACCACTCAACCTTCCCTTCATCTGGCAGCATTTTACCAGTCACGATACTCATAAAGGTTGATTTTCCTTCACCATTGGCACCGACCAGACCGATATGTTCTCCCTTGAGGAGACGGAAGGACACATCTTCAAAAATTGCACGGTCACCAAAACCGTGACTCAGATTTTTAACTTCTAAAATACTCATTTTAATTCCTTATCTTGTTTTTATACTCTTCGAAAATCAAATTCAAACCACGTCAGCTTCACCTTGCCGTACTCAAGTACAGCCTGCGGCTAGCTTCCTAGTTTGCTCTTTGATTTTCATTTAGTATTATGTAATCGGTTATAGAGGAGCCAAGCCAGATAGCCACCCAAGGTATTGGTCCACAAATCATCAATCTCAAAGACTCGATTAAAATCAAAGAAAAAGTCCAAGACCAACTGCGTACACTCGATTCCAAGACTCACTAGAAAACTGAAAAGAAGGACCTTTTTTGTTTTCCGCAAGTTTGGAAGGAGATAAAGGAGTTGGAAAATCAGAGGAAAAAGTAAGAAGACATTGAGGATATTTTGTAGAAAAATCCAATATAATTGTCCAATGTCACTCACTTCACCTAGTTTCCAGAGAGAATTGAAAGGAGTCAAAAGAAAAACCAGGCGTCCAAGATGCTGAATACCTGGAGTTTCCACTCCCACGGGAGATTGTTCTTGAGGAGTAAAGCAAAAATAGACGATACAAATGCTATAGAAAATGACTCCCCAGACCAAAACATGATTATAACTCTTCTTCATCATTAAGGATTGACTGCTGCGACTGCTTTCTGGCGGTCACGTTTCATTGTATTGGAACGCAATTGTCCACAAGCTGCATCAATATCAGTACCATGCTCTTGACGAACAACACAGTTAACCCCTTTTTTCTTAAGCGTATCATAAAAGGCCAGGACGCGCTCTTTAGGACTACGGCTATATTGGTCATGCTCACTAACTGGGTTATAAGGAATCAAGTTTACATAAGACAATTTCTTGATGTTCTTGAGCAATTCAGCCAATTCCAAGGCTTGTTCTACACCGTCATTGACTTCATTGAGCATGATATACTCAAAGGTCACACGACGATTAGTTGTCTCAATGTAGTACTCAATAGCCGCAAAGAGTTTTTCAATCGGAAAGGCACGGTTAATCTTCATGATGCTTGAACGCAATTCATTGTTGGGTGCGTGAAGGGAAACAGCAAGATTGACCTGAACTCCTTCATTAGCAAAATCACGAATTTTATGGGCCAAACCTGACGTAGAAACCGTGATGTGACGAGCACCAATGGCCATTCCTTTATCATCATTGATTGTACGAACGAAATTTAAGACATTGTTATAGTTATCAAAGGGTTCACCAATTCCCATGACAACGATATGGCTGACGCGTTCATCCTGACCACGCTCATCAAAGTACTTCTGAAACAGCATGATTTGCGCTACGATTTCACCGTTATTGAGGTCACGTTGCTTCTTGATCAAACCAGAGGCACAAAAGGTACAACCGATATTACACCCGACCTGAGTGGTCACACAGACAGACAAACCATAGTGTTGACGCATGAGTACAGTCTCTATCAACATACCATCAGGCAACTCAAAGAGATATTTGACAGTACCATCAGCAGACTCTTGAACAATACGTTGTTTCAAGGGATTGACCACAAACTGGTCATTAAGCTTAGCAATCAAATCCTTGGAAAGGTTGGTCATCTCTTCAAATGACTGGACACGTTTACGGTAAAGCCATTCCCAGATTTGATCTGCACGGAATTTCTTTTCTCCCTGCTCCAATACCCATTCCTGCATGGTTTGACGTGTTAAACTATAAATTGACGGTTTCATTTCTTCTCCTTATTCTCTACTCACTTCTGACGAATGACAAAATGACGTTGCCCCTTGTCCTCTTTCTGAGAATGCTGGTCCTTCTGACGACGTCTATTTTTCTTATCTGCATTCGGTTTTCGTTTGGTTTGAGACGGTTTTTTTCCTTTTCTAGAAGGCGTCTCTTCTTCCTTCTTACGCATTTTCTTGTCAAATGATGCTCGTTTAGGGGCTTCATTTTCTAAGACAAAATAAGCACAACCATAACTACAATACTCTAAAAGGTAGTCTTGTAAACGACTGATTTTTTCAAGTTTTTCTTCTGTTCGGTCATCCTTGTAAAAACCTCGTAGGCGAAGCTGTTCGTTGCTCCAATCTCCCACGATATAATCAAACTTGGTTAAGACTTCTGAAAAACGCTGATTAAAAGCCGTCACATCAAAGGCATCCTTGATATTTTCCACCAAGGAAAAAGCTATCCCTTCCGTTTCAACCTTGTCCCTATGTAAATGGAACTCAGGACCAGGAAACTTGTTATAGTTGTATAATTCAGGTGCAATTTCTTTTCGCATAGATATCCTTTTTCACGATTACTTAATACTTTATTCTACCATAATTTCTAGCAGTTAGCACGTTTCTCATAAAAATGAAAAAAGTCTGACGATTTTGTCAGACCAGACTTATATAACCTAAAAAAGAGAAGAACAATTCTTCCCTCCAACTATCATTATTTAGCAGCTGCGTACAATTCATCTACTTTGTTCCAGTTGATCACTGAGAAGAAAGCTTTGATGTAGTCAGGACGCACGTTGCGGTATTTCACGTAGTAAGCATGTTCCCAAACGTCCAAGCCCAAGATTGGTTTTTTACCTTCTGAGATTGGTGTGTCTTGGTTTGCTGTTGAAGTCACTTCAAGCTTCCCTTCTTTGTTGACAACCAACCATGCCCAGCCAGAACCGAAACGAGTTGTTGCTGCTGCAGTGAAGGCTGCTTGGAATTCTTCAAATGAACCAAATGTTGCATCGATTGCTGCTGCAAGTTCTGCTGATGGGGCTGTTTTTTCAGGAGTCATCAATTCCCAGAAAAGAGCGTGGTTCAAGTGTCCACCACCATTGTTAATAAGTGCTTGACGGACATCAGCTGGGATAGATTCTACATCAGCAAGCAAGGCTTCAAGATCTTCGCCGATTTCAGGGTGTTTTTCAAGAGCTGCATTGGCATTGTTGACATAAGTTTGATGGTGTTTGTCATGGTGCAAGTGCATTGTTTCCGCATCGATGTATGGTTCCAAAGCGTCGTATGCATATGGAAGATCTGGTAAGATAATAGCCATCTGTAATACCTCTTTTTCTTTCTATATGAAAATGATAACGCAAACATTCACTTTTTTCAAGTTTTTTGCTTATAGATGAAGAAATCACTGAAATACTTTCGAATAAAATAAGAAAATCAGCAAGAAACCCACGACAAGCTAATCCTGACGCGGGTTGTAGTTTCAAAAAATATCAATTGACCTGACTAGCAATCTGTAAGAGTGCCTTTTCAAAAAGGAAACCTTTTTCATAAAGACCTGTTTTAATCTGATAGTCTGTCTCAATCAAATAGGAAATAGCTTGCTTCAAAAAGCTCAAGGAAAGTCCTCGCGAATCTCTTAATGCAAACTTGATTTGATAGGGATTGGGAATGCGCCCTAGATAACTACCTAGACTACTTGCAATCTGCGATTCTGTTTGGCCAGACTCCGCCAAAATTTTCACCTGAGTAAAAGTCCGAAATTGTCCTAGCATGACTGCAATCAACTTGATTTCATCTTCCCCTTGCAAGGTCAAGTCTCTAACCAAGTCGCGCGCCTGGTCCATCTTTTTTGTCAGAATAAACTGAGTTAAATCAAAAATATTGTCCTGCAAGGTCTTAGGAATATCATTGACAATATCCTCTTCCTCGATAACAGAATCCGCCTTATAGGAATGTAAAAAGAGGAGATTTTTCTGGATTTCGCTAAATTGAAAACCAGATTTGATAAGTAGATTTTCAAAGGATTGCCCCACAAACTGCAGACCTTGTTTCTGGCTCCACTTTTGGAAATACTGGCGCAATTCTTGTTCTTTGGCTTCTACTGCATCAAAAACCTTGGCATCACGCTTAAGTAATTTGACCAACCGTCTCTTGCTATCCAGTTTTCCTTCCGCAAAGATCAACAACTTGGTTGTTGGCGAAGGGTTATCAAGGTATTCCTCAAACGACTTGAGCTCATCATCTGTTAAAAAGCGTTTCTTGGCTGTTGTGATATCGACAAAATGGTCTAATATCACGATTTTCTCATCCGCAAAGAAAGGGAGACTGACCAACTCCAACTCTAAGTCTTTATAAGCTACTTCTTTCATATCAAAGTAGGCAAAATTGAGGTCGGCAGAATAATACCCAATCTGTTTCAACACTTGACTCTTCATCACTTCAAACTGGCCCTGATCTGTCCCTGTAAACAGGCTCAGGTTAGGTAAATTTGATAAAGTCAACTTCTGGCTTTCTTCAATAGCTAGCATCTTCTCTCCTTTCTTCTGATTTTTCGATTTAATTTAGTCAATGTAGCGCAATTTCCCACGGAAATCTTCTAAGCTCTCATACCCTTTTTCCGACATGATTGCTTTCAGTTCATTGGTAATACGTTCGAAGGCACCAACACCTTCTTTGTGAAGGGTGGTTCCCACCTGTACCATACTAGCACCACAGAGGATGTGTTCAAAAGCATCTCGACCAGTCAGAACACCACCTGTTCCAATGATTTGGATTTGAGGATTTAAACGTTGATAAAAAGCATGAACATTGGCTAGAGCAGTCGGTTTGATGTACTCCCCACCAATCCCACCAAAACCATTCTTAGGTCGAATAACGACAGATTCATCTTCTATATAAAGGCCGTTCCCAATCGAGTTAACACAGTTGACAAACTTGAGCGGATATTTATTGAAAATAGCTGCCGCTTGGTCAAAGTGAACAATGTCAAAATAAGGTGGTAATTTAATCCCAAGAGGTTTGGTAAAGTAGGCAAATACTTCTGCCAAAATTCGGTCAGTTGTCTCAAAATCATAGGCAATCTGAGGTTTACCTGGAACATTTGGACAGGAAAGATTTAGCTCAGCCAGACCACGAAACTCACTCTCTTGGACTTTTTTCAAGATAGTATGGGTTTCCTCTGGAGACATTCCAACTAAGGATAGAAAGAAGGTACGATTCGGTTCCTTTTCTTGTAATTCCAGAAGATAGTTTAGGTAATAATCTAAGCCATTATTTGGCAAGCCCATAGAGTTGATGGAACCAAGTGGAACATCTTGATAGCGTGGCTCAGGATTTCCCTGACGAAAGTCCAAGGTCGCTGTCTTCGTGACAAAGGTTCCTGCTGCTGAGTTTTTAACGCCTTCTAACTCTGCTATCGTCATACAAGCCACACCTGCCGCATTCATCAAACAATTTTCAAACTCAAAACCAGCAATTTGTGTTTTCGTTGATACCATGATTCTGATCCTCCAGATTCCTTTTATTGCTAATATTATACCATATTTTCAGATTTTCTCTTTGAGAAAGATATTTCAAAGAAAAAGGTTCGTTTTTTAGCATGTTCTAAATCAGTTGTTTCAAATTGAAAGAATTTTTAGAAAATTTTTGTTTTTCTCTTTACAGTTAAAAAAAATTCTGCTATAATGACACACATAATTAAATTAGAATTTAAGGAGAACGATATGACATCTGCTAAAGAATATATCCAAAGCGTGTTTGAAACTGTAAAAGCTCGTAACGGGCACGAGGCTGAATTCCTCCAAGCTGTTGAAGAATTTTTCAACACTTTGGAACCTGTATTTGAAAAACACCCTGAGTATATCGAAGAAAATATCTTGGCACGTATTACTGAGCCAGAGCGCGTGATTTCTTTCCGTGTTCCTTGGGTTGACCGTGATGGAAAAATTCAAGTAAACCGTGGTTACCGTGTTCAATTCAACTCAGCTGTTGGACCATACAAAGGCGGACTTCGTTTCCACCCAACTGTTAACCAAGGGATTTTGAAATTCCTCGGATTTGAACAAATCTTTAAAAACGTCTTGACTGGACTTCCAATCGGTGGAGGTAAAGGTGGATCAGACTTTGATCCTAAAGGTAAAACAGATGCTGAAGTGATGCGCTTCTGCCAAAGCTTCATGACTGAATTACAAAAACACATCGGACCATCACTTGACGTACCTGCTGGTGATATCGGTGTAGGTGGACGCGAAATTGGTTACCTTTACGGTCAATACAAACGTCTTAACCAATTTGATGCTGGTGTCTTGACTGGTAAACCTCTTGGGTTTGGTGGTAGCTTGATTCGTCCAGAAGCAACTGGTTACGGTTTGGTTTACTACACTGAAGAAATGCTCAAAGCTAACGGTAATAGCTTTGCTGGTAAGAAAGTGGTCATTTCAGGTTCTGGTAACGTTGCTCAATACGCGCTTCAAAAAGCAACTGAACTTGGTGCAACTGTTATCTCTGTATCTGACTCAAATGGTTATGTCATCGATGAAAATGGTATCGACTTCGATCTATTGGTTGATGTTAAAGAAAAACGTCGCGCTCGTTTGACTGAGTATGCTGCTGAAAAAGCAACTGCAACATATCACGAAGGTTCTGTATGGACTTACGCTGGAAACTATGACATTGCGCTTCCATGTGCGACTCAAAACGAAATCAACGGTGAAGCAGCTAAACGCTTAGTTGCTCAAGGCATTATCTGTGTATCTGAAGGTGCCAACATGCCAAGCGACCTTGATGCCATCAAAGTTTACAAAGAAAATGGTATTTTCTACGGACCTGCCAAAGCTGCCAATGCCGGTGGTGTAGCCGTTTCAGCCCTTGAAATGAGCCAAAACAGTCTTCGCCTTTCATGGACTCGTGAAGAAGTTGATGGACGTCTCAAAGACATCATGACAAACATCTTCAATACAGCTAAAACAACTTCAGAAACATATGGTCTTGATAAAGACTACCTTGCAGGAGCTAACATTGCTGCCTTTGAAAATGTAGCAAACGCTATGATTGCCCAAGGTATTGTTTAAGATTCATTTGCTTAATCCTCAATCGCTTCGATTGGGGATTTTTATGTTGAATCCAAAAAACTCACCATTAACAGTGAGTTTTAACATCAGAATTTATTTTACTTTCATTAGGGCAGATGACAAACATTCAACAATCTCATCAACTGCTTCATCTATGTTTATAGTTCCTTCATCATTCAACATCATGGGAATAAGATAAGAAAAACTCAATGCTAAAATGTAACGAACAATTCTTTCATTTGACCAATTTAGAATAAGTCCTTTTTCTTTAAATTGATTTAAAACAGGGCTAATTGGTTCTATTATAGATTGAACAATAATATTTCCTAACTGAATAGAAAGATTTTTATCAATAAAAGAACGCCCCAAGAGAATTTTAACATGCATTTGATTCTCCTGAATGAAAAAGAGCCTATCTCGAACAATACTTTTTAAAAAGAAGGGAAAAGTTTCTTGATCTACTGTGAATTTTTTTTCTGAGAAATCCGCAATCACTTCTGGAATAACCTGTTCTAGAAAAGTAGATAAAATGGCTTCTAAAATACCTTCCTTTGTTTTAAAGTAACTAAAAACAGTTCCTTCTGACACTCCAGCACGTTCGGCAATAAGGCTGGACGTTGTATTCTCAAATCCAATTTCTGAGAATAATTTTAAGCTTGATAATAATACTCGACGTTGTTTCAAGCTCAAGTTGCTAACTTCTAACGTCTGAGCATACTTTTGTTCTAAACTTTCCATCGCTAGCACCTCTCTTCTACTCTCTTACTTTTACGACTTTTTTGCCTCGACTGTGTCCCATTTTCAGACTACGATAGGCTTCTCTAACTGACTTTAGAGAAAAGTCATACACTTGATCAATTTTCAGCTGAACCTTCCCGTCTGAGACCATTTCAGCTAAAGTGCTAAAATCATCATATGTGGAATGTCTCGGACCAGTAAACTGAGCACCTTTTATCATAACATAGGGCGAAGGTACTAATGTCCCAATAGCTGTCCCTTTCAAGCCTAAACTAAAAGCCAATCTAACATAATCAGATCCATAACAATCCAAAAATTTTGTAATAGGCGTTGGACTAGCTGATAGAAGAGCCTTCTTGATATTCTCTTCGTAACTTACTGGTATGGCACCTAAAGACTTCAGATACTCTGCATTTTTCTTACTTGCTATTCCAATCACTGTCGCCCCCTTAGCAACTGCATACTGTACTGCAATACTTCCAATACCTCCTGCTGCAGCTGAAATAACAACAGTATCTCTTGAATTTAAACCGATTCTTCTAAAAGCCCCACCCACAGTTAGAGCAGCTACTCCCATAGTAGCTGCGTGAGTCATGTCGATCATCTCTGGTTTGAATACAATTTCCGATTCATTGACACAAATTTCTGTTGCTAAAGCTCCCCTCTTAGTTCCCAAACCAGGATCGCTAATCATTGTTCCAAACACCTTATCTCCTACTGAAAACCTAGTTACTTCATTTCCAACTTCTGTAATAACTCCAGAAAAATCTCTCCCCACACCTCTTGGAAATAGAGATGATTTGGATTCAAACCAACGACTTGGTTTCCTTAATTTCGTTATAAAAGATAGAAATCGAAGGGGTTTCGCTCCCTCAAAAGTTTTATAATCAATAGGATTTAAACCAACAGCATGAACTTCTACTCTCACTTGATTTACATCCAAGGCTGTAGAGTCTATCTGCAGCAAATCCAAGTCCTCTTCGTTACCGAAACGACTGTACTCTATTGCTTCAACAACCATTTTCTTTACTCCTTAATTTCACAAAAATTGAGTGAGCACTCATTTTTATAAATTATACTCTTAATTTGTAAGAAAATCAATATTATCGTTTGATAACGATTTATGACATGATACAAATATCCATCATTTCGATTTACCAATATGATTCTTTCAATCTAACTCTCCTCACTTTTAAAGATTCCTTTCCCCTTTTTTGCCCCCTGGCACATAAAAATAAAAACCGCTACTCCTAAGAATAGCGGTTTAATCATGTTTTTAAGCTACTAATGTAGTCGCTCTATTATTTAAGAGTAACTGAAGCTCCAGCTTCTTCCAATTTAGCTTTGATTTCTTCAGCTTCTGCAGTTGCAACGCCTTCTTTAACAAGTGCTGGTGCACCGTCAACAAGTTCTTTAGCTTCTTTAAGTCCAAGACCTGTGATTTCACGTACAACTTTGATAACGCCAACTTTTTTGTCGCCTGCAGATGTCAATTCAACGTCGAATGAATCTTTAGCAGCACCAGCGTCAGCAGCACCAGCTGCAGCAACAGCTACAGGAGCAGCTGCAGTTACACCAAATTCTTCTTCGATAGCTTTTACAAGGTCGTTCAATTCAAGGATTGAAGCTTCTTTAATTTCAGCAATAATGTTTTCAATGTTCAATGCCATTGTTATTTCCTCCAAATATGTTTTAAATTTATAATAGATTTTCGTAGCTAGGCTACGCTGCGTAGCTTAAGATTAAG
Organism: Streptococcus pseudopneumoniae; assembly: GCF_001076775.1. Classification (GTDB taxonomy): domain Bacteria; phylum Bacillota; class Bacilli; order Lactobacillales; family Streptococcaceae; genus Streptococcus; species Streptococcus pseudopneumoniae_G. Next base: position 95,505 of record NZ_JVGV01000007.1, on the reverse strand, counting down.
CTGCGTCTTCTTTGTTGTCTGCAACCGCTTTGACTGCAAGAGCAACGTTGCGCACTGGCGCTTGAAGTACAGAAAGGAGCATAGAAAGAAGTCCTTCGCGGTTTGGAAGAGTTGCAAGAGCAAGAATCTCTTCTTTAGATGCGACAGCGCCTTCGATTGCACCACCTTTGATTTCAAGTGCTTCAGCGTTTTTAGAAAAGTCGTTCAAGATTTTCGCTGGTGCGATAACATCTTCGTTAGAAAATGCTACTGCAGATGGTCCAACAAATACAGATGCAAGATCTTCAAGACCAGCTTTTTCAGCTGCACGACGCAAGATTGAGTTTTTAATCACTTTATACTCAACTTCGCTTCCACGAAGCTCACGACGAAGAACTGTATCTTGCTCAACTGTCAAACCACGAGCGTCTACAACGACGATAGATGCAGCAGCTTTCATTTTTTCAGCTACTACGTCAACTAGTTCCGCTTTTTTAGCAATAATTGCTTCACTCATTAGTGTGTTCACCTCCGTTATTATTTTGCTTGGGGAATTTTTCCAAAAGAAAAACGCGCCCAAACCTAGACACGAAAGTACAATACGCTTCTTTTTACATGATACGTTTTGTCCTCGGTAGGATATTTATGAGTCGAGCTCCCCTACTGTCTTAGGCAGTTTTTTCAAACCGTATATAAGTATAGCATAGTCAAAAAAAGAATGCAAGATTTTTGCAAACTTTTTTTAAGATTTTTTCGTAATTTTTCTTTTAAAGTTCTACTGTTAGGACTTGACCTTGCTTAACAACCTGTTCTCCGCCGATATAGACATCATCAACATCACTGGATTTAACAACATAAACCAGATGAGAAAGCATATTTTCTTGAGGTTGGAGATGAATTTTCCCTTGTGGTTGAATAACGAGAAAATCTGCTTGCTTGCCGACTTCCAAACTTCCTATCTGTTCGTCCATTCCAAGAACCTTAGCACCTTCTATCGTTAGAGCTTTGAGAGCTGTTTCGATAGGAAATTGGCTGGCATCCCCACTTTTCATCTTCTGAAGAAGGGCTGCTGTCCGTCCTTCCTCAAACATGTCTAAATTATTATTAGAAGCGACCGAGTCAGTCGCAATGCCTACTGCTATTCCTGCTTTTTGCAGTTGGATGATGGGAGCAATCCCTGAGGCCAATTTGAGGTTACTGATAGGATTGTGAGCAATAGCCACTTGAGAAGTTGCCAAGCGTTCAATTTCTCGATCGTTTAATTCGACCCCGTGAGCAAAGACTGACGGATGATCTAAATAACCCAGTTCTTCAAGAAAGACGAGGGGGCGTTTGCCGTAGCGTTTCAGGATAATTCCTGACTCCTCCTTGGTCTCAGCCACATGGATATGGATAGGAATATTCAGCTCTTTTGCCATGTCTAAGCTTTCCTCCAGCAAGTCTCTATCACAGCTGTAGGGAGAATGAGGGGCTACCATAACCTTGAAATTTGGATTTTTATATCCAATAATTTCCTCAATGATTGCTCGAGTTTTACTTATCGTCTCAGCAGTTGTTTCTGCCTTTGAAGAAAAGAGGGTCGGTGAAAAATAACAACGCATCTTGGAATCTTTCACTTCCTGATAAATACGTTCAATATCCACACCATTGGGATTATACATATCGTTAAAGGTTGTTGTACCTGACTGGAGCATCTCTGTCAGAGCTTCTTTAACTGCCTTGGTAGTCATGTCGGGTGTAAACTCAGCTTCTGCTGGCCAGATATAGTCATTGAGCCATTCATGGAGATTGCTATCATCTCGAATCCCTCTCAAGCCTGTCATAGCAGAATGGGTGTGGCAATTGACCAATCCAGGCATAATCCAGGCTCCCTGATAGTCTATAATCTGCTCAGCTTGCTCTAAAATCTCTGACTTCTCTTGACCAACATAGACGATTTGAGAATTCTTAACTGCTAAGATTCCATCTAGATAAACATGGAAATCTTGATCACAAGTCACGATATTTACATGCTGATAGACTTTCATTCTAGGCTCCTTTTCTATATGACAATTTACAGTGAATAATTTTTCTAGCTATTGTAACAAAAAAGTCACCCGAAGGCAACTTTTTTCGTTCATAAGATTTTAAAGTAGAAAGGCTTATTCAGAGCTAAAAGCGGCAGCTTGCTGCATTTGGTAATACTTGCCTTTTCTAGCCATGAGGTCCTGATGATTGCCATGCTCCACAATATCGCCATCCACCAAGACAAGAATCAAATCTGCATCCTGAATAGTTGACAAACGGTGAGCAATGATAAAGCTTGTACGCCCCTTCATGAGTTTAGCAAAGGCATCCTGAACTAGCACTTCTGTCCGTGTATCGATGGAGGAAGTTGCCTCGTCTAAGATAAGAATCTTAGGGATAGCTAGAAAGACTCGGGCGATGGTCAAGAGTTGGGCTTGACCGACAGAGAGAGATTCTCCTGCATTTTCCAACTTGGTATCGTATCCCTGTGGCAACTGTTGGATGAAAAAGTCCGCATTGGCTGCTTTGGCAGCAGCAATCACTTGCTCCCGACTAGCATCAGGATTGCCGAAGGCAATATTGTCATGAATGGTCCCTTGCTTGAGCCAGGTTTCCTGTAGCACCATGCCAAACTGCTGGCGTAAAGAGGCACGACTATAGTCATAAATGGAACGACCATCCAGCAAGATAGCTCCAGAGTTAATGGGATAAAAACGCATGAGGAGATTGATAAGAGTTGACTTGCCAGCACCTGTCGGACCAACGATGGCTACCTTACTACCAGCTGGAATATCAATAGATAAATCCTTAATCAAAATCTTTTCAGGATGATAGCCAAAAGAGACATGTCTAAAAGAAATAGCTCCCTTAACTTGGTCACTGGTCAACTCTTCCTTACCACTTTCAGCTACCTCAGGACTCTCTAAGACTCCATAAACACGCTCTGCACAAGCGAGAGCACTTTGCAACTCGGCTAAAACAGAAGAAATATCATTAAAGGGCTTGGTGTACTGTTGGACATAGTTCAAAAAAGTCACTAAACGACCGATGGTCAAGGTAGAGCCTATCATGATACGATAAGCTCCCACTCCAGCTAAAAGTGCGTAAATGAGTGCATTTACAAAGCGAGTCGAAGGATTGACCGTTGAAGAATAAAAGATGGCTGACTGAGAATAGCCTGAGTAGTTGTCATTAGCCTCACGCAATCTTTGGATAAACTCTGTTTGAGCATTAAAGGACTGGATAATAGTCTGCTGACTCAACGATTCTTCAATTAATTGTGTCTGAATTCCCCTTGTCTCTGTTTGCTTTTGGAAGAGATGATAGGAGCGTTTGGCAATAAAGCGTGAGATTACCATAGACAGTGGCGTCAACAGCAAGACTAAGAGAGTCATGAGGAGATGAATTTGAAGCATAGCTAGAATACTAACCAAAATCATTAAGACACCAATAAAAAATTGGTTAAAAATCTTGGTCAAGCCAGCTGCCAACTGTTCGATGTCTGTAGTTACACGACTAACCATCTCACCACTTCCTTGCCGATCCACAAAAGCAATCGGTAAACGATGAAGCTTATGGATGATTCGCTCTCGTAAGTCTCTGGTATAAGAGAAAATTAGGCGATTATAGAGGAGAGGATTGGCCCACTGTACAAGGGTATTTCCTATGACTACCAAGATCATCTGAAGAAAAATTTGCCAAAAAACTGGTGAAGAACCAGCCACTAGGACTTGGTCGATGACCTGCCCAATCAGAATAGGTAGGTAAATTGATAAGCCTACCTGGGCAATAGTTCCTAGAAAGGCTAGAAAAAGGAGGAAGGGATGGCTTGCAAGGTCTTTAGCCAAGCGTGTGAGCGTCTGGTTTGCAGTTTGTCGTCTCATGCTAGTCCTCCTTTCCATGTTGGGATGCATTGATTTCACGATAGACTTGACTCGATTTCATCAAATCCTCGTGCTTGCCGATAGCTAGGAGCTCACCTTTTTCCAAGAGGAGAATCTGGTCAGCCATCTGTAAAGTCGAGGTTCGTTGAGAGATCAAGATTAAGCTCGTATTTGGCAAATTTTCTCGAATAGCTTTCAAGAGCTTGGACTCGGTAATGGTGTCGAGGGCCGAAGTCGCATCATCTAAGATGAGAAACGGAGCCTGGCGCAAAACTGCGCGAGCAATAGACAGCCTTTGTTTTTGTCCACCTGAGAAATTTCGACCTCCTGCCTCAACTAGGGCATCCAAGAGTCCTTCCTTTTCACTGACAAAATCCTTGGCTTGCGCAATTTCCAATGCCTGCCAGAGTTCTTGGTCAGATAGTTCTTGATCTAAACCTAGAGTCAAGTTGGAACGAATGGTTCCTTTAAAGAGTTCAACCTTTTGGGGCACATAGGCAATCCAAGACCGCCACTGCTCCAAATTAAGAGGACTAGATCCATCTCTATAAAGTAAAATGCTACCCTCTTCTGCTGGATAAAGTCCAAGGATGAGTTGCACCAAACTTGATTTACCAGAACCCGTTCCCCCAGTAATACCAAGGATTTGCCCTTGCTTCATATCAAAGGAAATGTCTCTCAGAGAAGGCTGGGCCGCATCAGGATAGGTAAAGGTCAGTTCTTGAACTTGTAAAACCTGATCACTGGTAGCTTGCTTTTGTTCTAATTCTGAATGAATATCTTCTGGAGCCTCAGCAAAAACTTCCTCGATTCGCTTAGCTGAGATATAGGACTGGTTGAGAGAATTGATCAGCATGGCTAGCTTGACCAATTCCACCAAGATCTGTAGGAGATAGTTGATAAGGGCAATGAGAGCACCTTGACTGAGCAATCCTCCTTGAATAGAAATATAGCCTTGCCAGATAATAATAAGGAGGATTCCATTAACAATCAGATAGGTCAGGGGTGTTAATAAACTAGACCAGAAACCTGTCTTTTCTTGTAATCTAGCATAGACTTGGTTAAGAGTTTGAAAAATATGTAACTCTCGTTTTTCTTGATCAAAAGCACGAATAACTCGCATGCCTTGTAATTGCTGGCGCGTTTCCTGAACCAGTTGGTCCGTTTTTTTTCTCAGACTGCTGTAGAGAGGATTGACCAGTCTAGAAAGCCATACAATGACAATGGTCAAAATGACAACCATGACCAAGAACCAGAAAGTCAGCTCAGCTGAGATTCGATAGGCCATAAAGATAGCCCCAAAAACGATAATAGGCGCTCGCAAAAAGAGGCGCAGGAATTGATTGATACCAGTCTGAATCTGGTAGGTATCCGAAGTCAAGCGAGTCACCAAGCTAGAAGTTGTCAGACGGTCTCTACTGTCCTTAGGTAAAGATAGAATATGACGATAAAGATCGTCTGTCAATTCTTTGGCAAATCCAACCGCAGCCTTAGCTGAGTAGAACTGGGCTATTAAGGCCACTACAACACCAATTACTGCAAAGATAAGGAGCAGACCAATCTGCATCCAGAGATGTCCTTGATTTCTCTGGGGCAAGGATTGGTCAACAATCCCAGCAATCACCATGGGAACCAAGAGCTCAAAAATAGCTTCTAACAGCTTGAATAAGGGAGCTAAAATCGATTCCTTGATATAGGGTTTGAAGTAAGATAATAGGTGTTTCATAAATCCCTTCTATTCGTATTCTGGAAATAAAGAAAGTGGGAAGTGACCACCCTCTCTGTTTTATTTGTTTAAGTAAGGCAGTAGATAGCCATATCCTTCCTCTTCCATCTCATCCTTGCCCACAAAGCGCAAGGATGCAGAATTAATACAGTAACGAAGTCCACCTAACTCCCGAGGTCCATCTGTGAAAACATGACCCAAGTGAGCATTCCCCGACCGAGAACGAACCTCAATTCGCTCCATTCCATGACTCAGGTCCTTGTAGTAGTGAATCAATTCCTTGGAAATCGGACGGCTAAAACTTGGCCAACCACAACCTGAGGCAAACTTATCCTTGGCAAAAAAGAGTGGCTCACCTGTCGTAATATCTACATAAATTCCCTCTTCAAAGGTTTGGTCATAGGCATTGGTAAATGGAGCCTCTGTGGCAGCTTCTTGGGTAACACGATAGGATTCTTCAGATAAACTGCCCTTTAACACATCTTGACTAGGCTTTTCATAGTTTGCTGCATCAATCAATGGCTTCTCAGCATCGGTCACATCGATATGACAGTAACCTGAAGGATTCTTCTTAAGATAGTCTTGGTGGTAATCTTCAGCCAGAATGTAATGACGTAGTTTCTCCACCTCTACTGCAATCTTTCTTCCAAGCATGCGCTCCTGCTCCTGCACCACTGTGTAGATAGCTGGCAAATCAGCTTCATCTTGGTAATAAATTCCGGTCCGATACTGACGTCCACGGTCATTCCCTTGTTGATTGATGGATAAAGGGTCGATGACTCGGAAATAATAAAGCAAAATTTCTCTGAGTGACACTGCCTTCTCATCGTAAATCACTTGAACCGTTTCTGCATGGTCTGTTTCCTTGAGCAGCTGATAATTGGTCGTTTCGACTTGTCCATTAGCATAGCCGACACTGGTTGCTAGCACTCCAGAAATGCGTGAAAAATATTCCTCTAGACCCCAAAAACAACCACCTGCTAGATAAATTTCTGCCATCTTTATTTCTCCTTTATCAAGTTTTTAACTAATACTCTTCGAAAATTAAATTCAAACCACGTCAGCTTCCATCTGCAGCCTCAAAACAGTGTTTTGAGCAGCCTGCGGCTAGCTTCCTAGTTTGCTCTTTGATTTTCATTGAGTATAAACTTCTTTTCAAAAAAAGGATAGGAAGCCCTCTGATCAAGAGTTTCCCCATCCTATCTTCTATTCTTTATTTTGCTTCGACACGGACACCTTGGGTATCAACTTTCAAGTCATGAAGTTTTCCTTTGAAAGGTTGCTTTTCCAATTCCGCCTTAATCGTTGGCATCTTGTCATGAGAAGCCAAAACCATAACTGTCGGCCCAGCACCAGAAAGGTAGGTTGCATAGGCACCATTTTCTTTGGCTACTTGCTTAATCGTTGCAAATTCTCTCACCAAGTCCTGACGATAGCGCTCGTGGAAGAGGTCGCCCTCGATTGCTTGCCCAGCGGTCACCATGTCTCCTGCCAACAAGGCTGCAACCGCCACATTGGCGATAGAACTAGCCGCAACAGCTTCCTTGTAAGACAATTTCTTAGGCAAGACGCCACGGCTGTCTCGAGTACGCAATTCATAGTTTGGAATGTAGGCTAGGAAATCACACTCTGGGAAGTCTGCTACGATAGCAGAAACTTGCCCTTCAACGGAACTTGCAATAACGAGATTACCATAAATGGCTGGAGCCACATTGTCAGGATGCCCTTCAATCTTTGTCGCTAACTGCAATTTTTCATGGTCTGTCAAGTTGAGCTTACCCAATTGATTGGCTAGTTCAATCCCAGCAACGATAACCGAGCTAGAAGAACCCAAACCACGCGCCAAGGGAACATCACTGGTCATTTTCAAACGTTTTGGTTGCAGGTCTGGTACAATTTGCAAAGCGATTTTGAGCAAGAGATTGCGCTCGTCATGTGGAATCCATTTGCCAATCTGGTGTTCAATCAACCACTCATCTCGTTCTTCACATACCTCAATTTGAAGATACTTGGTTACAGCTACACCGACCGAGTCAAATCCTGGCCCGATATTGGCACTGGTTGCAGGTACAATAATCTTCATCTTATTCTCCTAGCACCTTGAAGGTATTCAAGAGGTCGAATTCTGAAACCTTCTTCAATTCAGCTGAGACATTTTCAAGCTGGGCTTTATTAATCTTGTGTGTGATGATCACAACACGCGCCTTGTCACCATCTTTTCCATCTTGGAGAATTTGCTTAAAGGAAATTTCTTGGGCATTGAAGATTTCAGCCAACTTCAAGACCTGACCTTTTGAGTCTGGCGCCAAGATTGAGAAGTAGTAATTTGCTTTGACATCTTCAGGATTTGCCAAGACCAAATCACGGCTATATTCGTTGAAATCTTTACCGATGGTTCCATCATTCAAGCGACGAACAATACGGACAATATCCGCCACAACACTTGTTGCAGTTGGTTTTTGACCAGCACCTGGTCCGTAGTACATAGACTCACCGATACCAATAGATTCTACAAAGACAGCGTTCATCACCCCATTCACACTAGCGAGTGGGTGCGCTTTAGGTAGGAAGGTTGGAGTCACTTCTGCAGCAATTCCTGAAGGAGTTTCCTCGATAGAACCAACCAATTTCACTACATAACCAAGCTCTTGAGCTACAGCTACATCTTCTGGTGTGATGTTACGAATTCCCTTGTGGGCTACGTCATCGAAGGCAACCTTCATGCCAAAGGCAAATTGGCTCAAAATCACCATCTTGTAGGCTGCATCAATCCCATCTACGTCATTTGTAGGGTCACTTTCTGCAAATCCTAGACGTTGCGCTTCTGCAAGAGCATCATTGTAAGACCAGCCTTCTTCCACCATCTTGGTCATCATGAAGTTAGAAGTTCCATTGACTACACCCAATACGCGAGTGATTTTATCAGAAGCCAAGGAATTTGCTAAAGTACGAAGAATTGGAATCCCACCAGCTACTGCTGCTTCGTAGTAAAGTGCTACCTTGTTAGCTTGAGCGATTTCTAACAATTCTGCACCATGGACAGCCAAAAGATCCTTGTTAGCAGTAACAACGTGTTTCCCAGCTTCCAAGGCACGAGTGATAAAGGTTTTAGCAGGTTCAATACGCCCCATCAATTCCACTACAATCGTAATGTCTCGATCTGACAAAATGTCATCCACATTGGTTACAAAGTTAAAGTCATTCCCTGCTGCAAGCAAGCGATTCTTTTCATCTTCATCCTTGACCAATACCTTAGCAACTTCAATCTCTGAATGTGCTGATTGATTGATTTTTTCTCCATTTTCCTTTAGGAGGAAAGGCACACCACTTGCAACGGTACCAAATCCTAGTAAAGCAATTTTAACTGTCATGTTTGTCTCCTCGAAATTTTCTAATATAGCCATTATAACAGAATTTTGTGAAAATTCCTATTATAGTAAATCACTATTTCAATCTAGAAAAGAAAAAACGAATCAGACGATTCGCTCTCCTTAAAATCTAGAAATAATTTTCCAGAAATGATTATCCAATCTTTTGCAGATTTAGCACTGCATCGTGATTCATCAAGACTTGACCATACTCTTGCAAGACTGAACGACTGATGTCACTATCGTCTGCAAACTCGCGCATACGGGCCAACAGCCAAGCTGGATATGGACTTGGATGATTTTCAATATCCACTAAAATGGTCAAATAATAGCGCTCATTCATCTTGTAGAGTTCAGAAGTTTCCATCTCAAAAGTCACTGTCTTGGCAAAAGCCACCAAGTCAGCCAACTTAGCAAAAGAAAGGATGTAATAGATGTAAGGCTCTTTCTTGCTCTCAGCTTCTTGTTCAGCCTGTTCCTGCTCTTCTTCCTTGGCTTCGACTTGCTCTAGAGATTGAATCGCTTCGATATCATCCTTAGTTTTGTCTGCGATGCTTTTTTCCAAGGTTTTGATAAATTCATCTGGCGACATTTGAGCCAATTCTTCCATGTCTGGCAAATCCGATAAGTCTTCAAAATCTAGATTTTGGTCAATCTTTGATTTGGTTACAAAAACATCAACCTTATCAGGTTTTGGAGTCACACGGAAGCTCAACATACCTGTATCCAAAAAGCTCTCAGGCATCTCTAACTCATCCAAGATGGCATAAAAGAACTCTTCTGTTTTTTCTTGAGGGACAAGAAAGTCAGCAATCTCCATGCCACGATCCATCAAATCCTCTAAAGACATCGTGATTTTTAAAGTTGTATCACTGATTTGTTTCATTTTCATTGCTAGTAACCTCATACTTTCAGTTCTATCTATTATACTAGATTTTTACGATTTTATCAAAAGAAGGCTCCTCTGCCGGGATAGATTTTCCATAGGGTAACTTCTGTAGAAGACTCTAATACTCTTCGAAAATCTCTTCAAACCACGTCAGCTTTATCTACAACCTCAAAGCAGTGCTTTGAGCAACCTGCGGCTAGCTTCCTAGTTTGCTTTTTGATTTTCATTGAGTATAAGAGAAAATTTCTGCAGACAAATAGAAAAAGCCTTCAAAATCAAACTTCTCGTCTGACTTTGAAGACCTGATACATTAGAATTCTTATAATTTAAAGGTTGCTACACCCAGGATAGAACGATTTAAGTTTCGAAGGATTTGAAGACTTTGCTCAAATTTCTTATAACGAGTTACTCCGTATTCTTCAACAAGAAGGACTGTATCTCTTTCCAAAAGAGATGGTACGTCCTGTAAATCTACAAAATGCATTCCTTTTAAAGCCTCTTGATTTTGTTTCAATTTATCTAGGATAGCTTTATTTGAGCTAACGATAGTCAACTCTTGACCAGCATTTTTGTATGACAAGACATCTGCTAGGTTAGCAATTGTTGTAATCTCTGTTACAAAATCAATTTGATACTGAGAAAAATCACCTGCTCTATTGATTGTTGGATTAAAGAGATAAACCAATACATTTCCCATCACAACCAAAATCACACAGACTACTCCAATAACAGCTAAACGTAGAATCAAGTTTTTCACATTCAATCCAAGCGCTGTCTCACCGTTTGCATTCAATTCTTTAGAGTTGATGGTTTCCAATTTTTCAATTTTTACATTTGCATAAGTGTGTTTAAATTTCTCAATCAATCCATCAATTTTTCGCTCTAACAAGTCATTAGCATCTTTACTTGGTGTCAAAATTTTCACACCAACCCCTGCATCGTCAATCATATAGTAGACGGTCAATTTTTTCCACCAATAGTCACTTGTAGAATTTTTCAAAGTTGTCTCTGTAGTATCCAATTCACTGGCAATTTTTTTCAACTCATTCGGTTCTACATCATTGAAAAGATATGCTCCATTCAAATTCCCATCAATCAATTTTCCGTAGAAATCACTATAACCACCAATTTGATGATTCAAAATCGTTTTAGCTGAATCTTCCGGAGGTGTGATTTTATAGCTAATATACGTTGAATAACTTGTTGTGTCCTTGACAGTGTTTTTATTCTTAACTGCTTTAATTGTAAATGGTATAGCAATGAGAGCAAATAAAGCGATGAGAGCTAAAATATTTGCTTTTCGTTTTTTGTAAAGATTTGCAAATAAATCAGCTACTGAATAATGTTCAAACATGATTTTTTTCTCCTTTGTTTAGTAGATACTGGTTCTCTTTTGTAAGCATTTTCGCTACGAATAGAATCACAAGAACAATTCCCCAGAATTGCATTGTAAATAGATTGAAGAAACTTTCTGAAAAGCTACTTCTTGGCATAAAGAATAGATTATTCAAGATGAGTAGGGACAAGGCAAATAGAATTGTTCTTGAGCGGTAGGCTACTTGCAACATGGCTATAAATAGCATACCGAGTAAGAGACTAAGTAGAAAGACTCCTATCATACCATAGTCTGTATACAACTCCATAATATAACTACTTCCGATACCATGTCCTTTCAAGTATTCCTTGTTCAAGACAAGATAGGATAGATTATGGGCATAACTATTACTATCAATAGCTAGTTCCACACTATTGGTTGTATGTTCAAAGGCTTTTCCTCCGAAAATGGCCCCTAAACTTCCCCTTGCAAAATAATCAAGAACAGGACCAAAAGTAAAATTACGGAAATCTCGGTAAGGGAGGCTACTGTTAAATAGAAAACCTCGAGCCAAAACACCAAAACTGGTTCCTTGTTTATAGATAAAGTCAAGTAAGATATCCCAGAAACCTGTATGGGAAACTTGGACATTATCCCGTACATAATTAAGTATTCCCATCGCTAACATGAGAATAGGAGAACCTACAAAAATCGCTAACTTTTCTTTAAATCCAATCCATTTTCCCTTTTCTGTTTGCTCCCGCATAAAGTAGTAAACAAAAGCAAATAGAATACTTAAAATAAAGGGATTGCGTGTCCCGATTGCCAAATGAATAGTATTAGCTGCAATAAAGGAGACAAGCACTGCTGTTGCCTGCCATTTCTTTGGCTTGGTTGCCAAATACATACACATTGCATAGACCGTAAATGTTGATAAGATATAGGTAAAATAAGGCAGTTTACTTTCAAAGTTTGCATAGTAGGCATAGTAGGAAGTCTGCAAGCGATACAGGAGCCGTTCAAATAACCGAATGAAATAGAAAGGATAGGTTAGAAGAAAAACTCCTAGCGATACAAAGCGCAACCGCTTGATGTAAACATCTTTTAGAGAACTTCCTATCTTGGGTACTTTTATTTGCTTTCTAGCTATAAAATAGCGAGCTAGGAGCCCCCCTGTGGTCAATCCCAATATCGAAACCATGACAACTATAAAGGCAAAGCGATAGGCTATGGGATGATAGGTATCCAAAGCACCATCCCTAAAGTAATCAATAGTCGGCCTTGATACCAGAAATACAAAAATAGTTAAAAAGAAAATAAAATGGATTAAGTAATACTTGATATCATTCCAACAAGCAATTAAGCTACTAACCAGTAAGAACAATAAAGTAGAAAGCAAGCTAACATTGTTATTATTAAACAGATACACAATTCCACTTACTAGCGTCAAGGCATAACTGACTATAGTCAAACTAAATAATAATCGTTTTCCATCAATCACTTGCTCACCCCCGTTCTAATGTAATTTTTTAGATTTTTCAATATTTTTTAGTAATAAGAATCGGTATAAGGAAATATTTATGAATAGAGCCAAAGCACTAATTCTTCTCCCCTTACGAAAAATTGGATTCCTAGCAATAGTAAAGGCATGGCCTTTTAAAAAACGATGAATCTGAGAATAGGCTTCAAATTGTTTATACTGATCATCTAGTAACATCTTATCCAGAATAAAGAAGTGGGCATAGGCCAATCTGAAAAAAGCAACCTCTTTCAAGTCAGGATAGTTTTTCACAACTTCATTGTAAAACTTTTGGTAGATATCAATATAAGCTAAATCCTTCTCTGCATAGGGTTTAGTCGTAATACTATCCCCTCTATGGAAATAGTAATAATAGGGTTTGGTATTAACAACGTACTTCTTAGCCAACTTGATTAAATCAAAATGATAATAAGCATCTTCATAAATCAATCCCTTTGGAAAGGATAGGGCAGTTGCAATCTCTCTCTTGATTAGCTTATTGCAAATCGTTCCAGGGATTTTTTCACCTATGAGGTATTCCCTTAGAAATGTTTGGGAATCACAGACAAAATACTCATCCTGATTGGCTGACTGTGGGCTTTCATCATTAGCATAGACATTCATGACACCACAGCTCGAAACATCCGCATCTTCTTGAATTAATTGCTCATATAAGCTCTGAATCATTTCTGGATGGATATAATCATCTGAGTCAATAAAAATCAGATAATCTCCGTGAGCCTGCTTCATTCCATCGTTTCGTGCTTGCGACAAACCTTCATTCTTTTTATGAAGCACTGACACCCTATCATCTTGTTCAGCGATTGAATCACACAAGCGACCACTTTCATCCGTTGCTCCATCATCAACAAGAATGATTTCCAGATTCTGATAGGTCTGCTTCTGAATGGAAGCTATCGATTTTTCTAGGTACTGCGCCACATTATAGACTGGCACAATGACACTAATTAATGCAGTTTCCATGCTACTCCTCTAATAGTTTTTCTACTTGTTCGATTTGTTTGGCAATTGTGAATTGTTGAATGAATTGGTTAGCCTCATTGACATCGAAGTTTGAGGCAGAGGTCATGTAGTTCGTAATTGCCTGAGCTGCCTCTTGATTGCTCTCAATGATTTGTCCAAATCGTCCTTCTTGAGATAATTCCTCAGCTCCTCCGACATCCGTAGAGACAAAAGGAATTCCCAGACTCAAGGCTTCCACATACACTCCAGGAAAACCTTCTTGTTTAGACATAGACAAGAGAACTTTCATCTGAGACAAATACTGATAAGGATTTTTTTGATAACCAAGGAAATGTACATAGTCTTCAAGCTCATATTCTTTGACGCGTTTTTTCAGTTCCTCTTCCATATCCCCAGCCCCGATAAAATAGAGATGATAGTTTTTTCCCTCTCGGTGTAATAATCGTATCACTTCCACCACACGGTCAGAACCCTTATTTTCCTCAATCCGTCCAATGGTACAGATACTTTGAGGAGCAATCTCGATATCGATCTTCTCTTGAGATTTTTCTAGAATAGTCTTAAAATCATAACCATTGTAGACCGTCTGTAATTTCGAAGCATAGTCTGGATAGACTTCCTTGATAGAATGACTGGTCTTTTTTGAAATTCCTACAATGGTATCCGCAGCATCCAACTGGCGTCTATGTGATTCTCTTTTGGAGCTATCCTTAAGAAATTCTTCAATACTTCCATGAATCCAAGAGATTTTCTTGACTTCTTTTCTTTTAGAGAACAAAAGTGGAGGATTCATAATGGTAAAGGAAACTTCAACATCATAGTCATCTTTCACCAGTAAGCGACGGGTCAGTCTTGGAAAATAAATTCTCATTCTCCACAAAAGAGCTCGTAACCATCTGGCTTGGCGGTAATCCTGAAGAGATTTTAAAATGCATACATGTTTAGGAACAGATTCGTATCCCTTGTCAAAGTGCTCCATTTCAAGAATATCAATATCATACTTTTCTGGATCTAGATTTGAAACAATGGTAGATAGAATCTTCTCTGCTCCACCCCCGAGAGAAAAAGACCACATAAAAAATAATATTTTTTTCTTAGCCACCATATTCTCCCTTGTATTCTGTATAAGACTTATCCATATCAGCGATGACAGCATCATGATGTGGTAGCTGCTTATCTACTGGTGGCGGCGTCATATAATCCCCAAAAGCAGTGCTGAGATAAGCATCATAGCCGACTGGAACGGGCATCTCTGTCTCTTCAAATGGCAAGAAAAGATTATCTTCAAAAGATTCGATTAGGTACTTGTTTCTCATGTAACCAGGACCCGAGCATAATTCCGTGATTCCATCGCTCTCATCTAGACTGTACTTGGTCATTTCTTTTTCAGCTTTTTTCCAAATGCGATAACGAAGAGATTTTGGAGTCAAACCGAGTAAAATGCAACTTCCCCATTTCATAAGTGCGCCATGTTTTTCTGGAATAGTTTGGGCACAAAAGAGTGAATAAATCAGTGCCCAGCGAATCTGCTTCTTTCGCTCAGCTGAATTTTTCGGATAATAATCCAAAGGCAACACATCCAAGGCCAAACCATGTGGTAAATTCAAATCCTGCTGGTAAGGTTTGATACAGGTGGTTTCCTTGTCACGAATGGTAATAAAAAGATTACGATCGACAAAATCCTTGTTACTCTTTGACAAGAAATAACGCTCATCTGCATAACGAGGCCATATTTCTGCTAATTTCTCATAATCCTTACGAGGCATAAAAAAGTCTAGGTCGTCATCCCAAGGAATGAAACCCTTGTTTCGAAGGGCACCAATAGCACCTCCACCACAAAGATAACAAAGCAAATCATGTTCCTTGCAAAAAGCCACAAAATATTCAGCCATCTCCAGACTTCGAGCCTGAATTGCTTTTAAATCAGTCATATTGTTCATTATTCTTTCTATCGTATCGTTCCATTATACCACAAATAAGGGATGAAAATCTATTGCAGACTGTAAAAAATCAAAGCCTGACTGCTAGATAAATAGCCTTCAAACTTTGATTTTTCTATCTTATCTCATTCCCATTTGAGATAGCTTGGTTTGATATTTATTTTGGTCTACTAAGAGTGCCTGTCCTCCATAAACATCATAGGCATCGACCCAATCACCTAGTTCTGGAACTGTTAATCTCTCAATACCATTTTGCGCTCCATCTAGGAAGGATAAACCATTGGTCAATAAGAAACTATAAGGAACATTCGTAGAGATCATCCCAAAGACCTTACCAAGTGCTTCTGATCCAGTAAAGAGTTTGGTTGGATCCTTGAGTTGCTGCAGAACAGCTGTCAGCACTTGCTGTTGTCTCTTGGTACGACCATAATCACCTTCGTCATCATCACGAAAACGTGCATAATTGAGCAAGGTTGAACCGTTCATCTGCTGTTTCCCAACTTTGATAGTCTGGGTTGGTGACTCTGTTTCCGTAGCATGCAAGTCATCTCCCACCGTAGCTTCGGTTAAAGGTTGACCTTCTAAGGTTGAGAATTTGGCATCAATCGTCACACCATCAGGAAATAGAGTGTCAATAGCGGTTGCGAAGGCCTGGAAATCAACCAAGGCATAATACTTAATATCCAAGTCAAAATTGTCTTTTAGGACTTTCCGGACCATTTCTGCACCTTTTTGTCCTTCCTGTTCACCTAGTTCATAGGCCACATTCAACTTATTATCTGACTGCTTTCTACCATTAATGACTTGGCTGTAACCATCTATATAAACCAAATTGTCACGCATGAAGCTGACCAGCTTAATTTTCTTATCTGAGCCACCAACATTTAGTACCATAATCGAGTCCGTTCTCGTCTCAGCACTATTTTGGCCAATCCGTCCATCCGTCCCCATAATCAAAATATTGACCCCATCCTTGGTATCTTGACCATGAAAAACTTCTACTTGAGCTGCCTTAGCATTGGCAGGTTTGGTTGGATCCGCATTTGAATAACCTTTTAGGAACATAAAAATCATGCCAAAACCGACACAGGCTAGAAGAGCAAGCAACCCTGCAAAAATGCGCCCCCAACGAATCTTACGTTTTTTGGACTTAACCTTTGGAAGAGAGTGGCTTTTCTTGTATTTTTTTGCACGGCTACGGTTACCATAGGATGGAAGAGGAGACTGATTGATTGGTTCCATGAAGGACTCTTCCAAATCGTAATTTTCATGATGAATTTCTGGAGAAGCTTCACTACTGCTAGCCATATTTAACTTACCTTGCAAGTAAGCAAACTCTTTTTTCTCTCGCTCATTGAGATAATGAATATTCTTAAAGAGATAGTCATAGCGCAACTGCTCGTGATGGCTTAAAGGATTTTCTTTACTCATCTTCTCTCCTTTCCATGGTCTGATATTGGATAAATAGGATAGGCACCCAGTACTTTATACTGGATTCCAATCGCTTCTAATTCTTTTTGGGCAAAGTGGACCAGATCCTTATCGGCATAGTCCACATCGATTATGAAAAAGTATTCGCCCAGTGCTGTCTTGAGTGGACGACTTTCAATTTTTGTCAGGTCAATTCCTCTCCAAGCAAAGGTCGATAGGGCCTTATAAAGTGCACCTGGAAGATTGTCAGGTAAGGTCAATGCCAAACTCATTTTTTCAGTTTGTGCTTTCAAGGGAATACTAGGCTTTTCAGCTCCCAGAACCCAGAATCGTGTGAAATTGGCTTCCATTTCTTGAATATCTTCAGCAATCAGTTCCAAGCCATATTCTTCAGCAGAACTTCTTGGTGCAATGGCTGCATAAGGCTGGTCTGGATGTTCGGAAATAAAACGGGCCGCATAAGCTGTACTAGCTGTTACCTCGATTTGGGCCTCTGGATACTGTTCATCGATGAATTTCTTACCTTGAGCCAAAGCCTGTGGATGTGAAAAAATCTTTTCAATCTTAGTATGACCTGGAACCACCATCAACTGCTGGTGAATAGGCTGAACAATTTCTGCCACTGCTTGAATGCGAGCCTGATGAAAAAGGTAGTCCAAGGTTTCATGCACACTACCCTCGATAGAATTTTCAACTGGCACCACAGAATAGTCCACCAAACCTTGCTCATAGGCCTTGATGACATCTGTAATATTAGCAAAGGCCTGCAATTCCTCATGAGGAAAAGCTGTCTGCACAACGTGGTGTGAAAATGATCCCTTGGGACCTAGATAAGCAATTTTCATCTCAGTTCCTCTATAATTTCATCTGGGCTTAGCTCGGTCACATCCAAAATCCGACTAGCCACTTCCTCATACCAAGCCTGTCTTTCTTGGAAAATAGCTGCTAATTCTTCCTTGCTATTATTTAGAAAAAGCGGACGCTGATTGTCCTTATCAGTTGATATTCGTTGGTAGAGGGTTTCAAAATCAGCTTTCAGGTAGATATTATCAGAATTTGTCTTTAGTAAGTCACGATTTCGCTGAGAAACGACCACTCCTCCACCAGTTGACACAACTTGGTCTCTTTGTAGTAAATCAGCTAGGACTTCTGATTCTACCTGACGAAAGGCCGCTTCTCCCTTTTCAGCGAAAAAATCAGCAATGGACATGCCCAAACATTCCTCGATTAAGGCATCCATATCGATGTAGTCTGGGTTCAAACCTCTTGCAATAGTCGATTTGCCAGCCCCCATAAATCCGAGTAATACCTTAGCCATGAATCAAGTTCTCCAAATCATCAAAGAAGCTAGGATAGCTGGTATTGATGGCTTCTGCACGATCAAGCTCCACTACTCCATCAGCAACCAAGAGGGCCGCGATAGCTGTCATCATGCCGATACGATGGTCTCCAAAAGTATTGACTCTAGCACCGTGAAGTGCTGATTTTCCTTTGATAATCATTCCATCAGCTGTAGGTGTGATATGCGCACCCATGCTATTTAAGGCGTCTGCCACAACCTGAATGCGGTCTGTTTCCTTGACCTTAAGTTCCTCAGCATCCTTGATAACTGTGACACCTTGGGCTTGGGTCGCCAGCAGGGCAATAATTGGCAATTCATCAATCAAGCGTGGAATCAAAGCACCACCAATCTCTGTTCCTTTGAGGTCTGAAGACTCAACAGTTAAGGTAGCAGATTTAGCGACTGGGTCAATTTCAGTTATTTCTAGTTTTCCACCCATGGCACGAATGACATCGATAATTCCTGTACGCGTTTCGTTAATACCTACATTCTTAAGCACTACACGAGAATTTGGAACAATCAAACCTGCGACTAGCCAAAAGGCTGCACTGGAAATATCTCCTGGAACAACCACCTTTTGTCCAGTCAGTTTTTGAGGCCCTTGGACTGTGATTTTCTTGCCATCCACACTTAAATGACCACCAAATTGTTGCAGCATATCTTCAGTATGATTACGAGTGCACTCTTTTTCGATAATTACAGACTCCCCCTGAGCCTGCAAGGCCGCAAACATCAAGGCTGACTTGACTTGGGCAGAAGCAATTGGCAACTCATAATGAATAGGTTTTAGGTTTTTCGTCCCTTTTAAATGAAGGGGAGGCAGGTCTCGCTCAGTTTGCCCTGAAATACTAACGCCAATTTTTTTCAAGGGAAGGGTCACACGATCCATAGGACGTTTGGATAGACTGTCGTCTCCGAACATCTCTACTTCAAAGTCTGCACCAGCAAGGACACCTGAAATCAGGCGAATCGAGGTTCCAGAATTTCCCATATCAAGGGCATTTTGTGGAGCTTTTAAGCCATCCATACCTACACCTTGAATGGTAATAACCCCATCTTTATCCTCAATCTCAACACCAAGGTCACGAAAGACTTGCATGGTCGAAAGGACGTCTTCGCCACGTAATATATCATAAACCTTGGTCTCACCCTCAGCCAAACTTCCAAAGATAATGGACCGATGGCTAATAGACTTGTCACCTGGAACTCGGATACTGCCGTGTAAGTGGCTAATGTTTGTTTTTAGTTTCATACTGGACCTCATACTTGCAATACTTTTACCTATTTTATCATAAAAAGCCAGAAATTCCTTAAAAATTCCTGACTTTATGATAGTTATTTTCTTATTTTAGCAATTCTGAAACTGGTTCGAAAACAATTTTTTCAATGTCAGAAAGGTAAATTGCCAATTGTTGTTGCTTAGTAAAAAATTCTGATAAGAGGCTATTCCCTTGAATCTGCTTACCAAAGCCTTCCATTTTCGCTTGAAAGGAAGCGTCTGGCATTTGACCTGTCTGTGCCAGTCTTTGAATTTCGTCTTGGAAGGCAACATATTCTGTAAAAATTTTGCTTGCCTCAGCATCTGCTGAAATAGCATCTTTAGCTGCTTTGACAGCCTTGTATTCTGGTAATTCGCGTAGACCGCGACTGAGTTCGTTTGCACTATCGTAAATATTTGACATAATTTTCTCCTTACTTGATGACGACTGTGTAGTCGGTATTTTCTGTTATGAGATGCTCAGCTCTTTCCAAGTCTTGAGCATTTTTAAATGAAATTTGTAGAATCCCGTGAATATCCTCACGGTTTTCCTCATTGATGTGAATATTAACCAAGGAAGTTCCACGTAACAGTTCCAAAATCCTCAGGATGACATCTTCTTCATCGGGAACATCGACATAGAGGTCATAAGAGCTATCCACACCGCCACGCTTATGAATTTCCATGGTCTGACGTTGCTCACGCGCTTGATTGAAAAAATTCCAGATTTGCTCCTCATCTCCCTTGCTGATAGCCTGACTAACCTCATTCAAACGTTCCTTAAAATCCTCAATCCGCTCTAGGATAGTCTCACGATTGGACAAGAGAATGGAGGTCCACATCCCTGGCTCGCTTTCCGCAATCCGAGTCATATCTCGAAAACCACCTGCCGCAAAGCGCCTTGCCATCTCATGTTCTTGAGCATAGACCGCGGTCTGTTCCATGAGACTAGAAGCCAGAATATGTGGAAAATGGCTAATCTGAGAAGTCACCCGATCATGCTCCTTGGCATCAATTTCGATAAAGCGAGCATGAAGACCTGAAAGCAGAGCCTTCATTTCCTCAAGCGTGTCATGACTTGTCAGGCTTGAAGGTGTAAAGATATAATAGGCATTTTCAAAGAGATTAACATCCGCAGAGGCGGCCCCTGTCTTGTGACTACCAGCCATGGGATGGGCTCCGACGAAGCGAATAGCCTTGCCAACCAAATACTGCTCCGCTACATCTACAATAGCTGACTTGGTTGACCCAGCATCTGAAATAATGACGCCTTCTTTCAAGTCCAAGTTGGCCAATTCCTTAATAAAGGAAATGGTTTGCTTTATTGGCAAGCTGAGAATGATGATATCTGCCAAAGGAGCAAAACTGGCAAAATTATCCGTTGCACGGTCAATCATGCCTTCTTTCAAGGCGATATCTCTCGAAACTTGACTGCGATTATATCCTAAAATTTCATAATCTGGATGATCGCGTTTGATACCAAGTGCCATAGAGGCACCAATCAATCCAAGACCTGCGATATAGACTGTTTTTGCCATAGGAACTCCTTAATAGTTCTTTGTATAGTCTCGGTGTTTAGCTACCGCTTCTTTTAATTCCTCTAGATTATCTGATGAGAATTTTTCAAGGATTTCCTGTGCCAGAACCGTTGCCACAACGGCTTCCATAACTACACCTGCAGCTGGAAGAGCTGTCGGATCACTTCTCTCCACAGTTGCCTTGTAGGGTTCATGGGTTTCGATATCCACACTCGTGAGTGGTTTGTATAGAGTAGGAATGGGCTTCATAACTCCACGAACAACGATGGGTTGCCCATTGGTCATACCACCTTCAAAGCCACCTAGATTATTGGTACGGCGAGTATAGCCGTCTTCTTCAGACCAGAGAATTTCATCCATGACTTGGCTGCCTTTACGATAACCAGCTTCAAAGCCAAGACCAAATTCCACCCCTTTAAAGGCATTGATAGAGACAACTGCTTGGGCAAGTCTGGCATCCAATTTTCGGTCCCATTGGACATAGGAACCAAGACCAACTGGTACGCCTCCGACGACTGTCTCCACAACACCACCGATGGTATCACCGTCACGTTTGATTTGGTCAATATAATCCTTGATTTCTTGTTCCCGTTCTTGGTTGACAATAGAAACTTCTGACTGGGCAGCTCGCTGCTTGATTTCAGCCACAGTTAGATTTTCAGGAACATCGATTCCCTTACCACCAAAGACCACGACATGGTTGGCAATTTCTATCTCCAGTTCAGCCAAGAGGCGTTTGGCAACTGCCCCAACTGCCACCCGCATGGTGGTTTCACGAGCTGATGAACGCTCCAAAGAATTTCTTAAATCATCAAAACGGTACTTGATACCCCCAACCAAATCGGCATGGCCTGGGCGAGGATGGGTGATTTTTCGTTTGCTTTTAAGTCGCTCTTCAATGTCTTCCGCAGACATAATATCCAGCCATTTTTGGTGGTCCTTATTGATGACATCCATGGTAATAGGCGCCCCTGTCGTCTTCCCATGGCGAATACCCGAAGTAAAGATAACCTGATCACTCTCAATCTTCATACGGCCACCACGACCGTAGCCACCCTGACGGCGCTTAAGGTCCTCATTGATATCCTCAGCTGTCAAAGGAAGTCCAGCTGGAATTCCTTCAATGATAGCCGTCAGACGGGGACCGTGTGATTCTCCTGCAGTTAAATATCTCATACACTCTCCTTATTTTACCAAGTAGTCTTTCATCTCTTCCAGAGAAACTGGGTGAATGGTTGCCGAACCAAGCTCTGGTACCAAGACCAACTTCAAGGTATTGCCACGCGCTTTCTTGTCATGAGTAAGAGCCTGATAAAGCTTATCAACATCCCAGTTTTCATAGTCAACAGGTAGTCCAAATTTCTGACACATCTCTGTGATAGATTGGGTAATGCCAGCCGGCATGAGGCCTTTTTCCTCAGCAACCTTGGATATCTGCACCATTCCCATAGCCACAGCCTCTCCATGCATGACTTTACCATAGCCAGCAGTCGCTTCAATAGCATGACCAATAGTGTGGCCAAAATTGAGGTAAAGGCGAACACCATTGTCCAACTCATCCTCAACTACCATCTTGCGCTTGACCTGACAAGAATGTTCAATCAAGGTCTCTGCATGTTCCAGAATGCTCTCCACAGAACCATCCAGCTCTGCCAAGAGAGCCCACAGTTCTGGATCCTCAATCAAGCCGTACTTGATGACCTCTCCCATCCCTTCAATCAACTCTCTTTTTCCGAGCGTTTCAAGGACAAGCGGATCGATCAGAACCCCATCTGGTTGGGCAAAGGTCCCCACCATATTTTTAGCAAATGGAGTGTTGACACCTGTCTTTCCACCGATAGAAGAATCCACTTGGGCTGTCAAACTAGTCGGAATCTGAACAAAATGAATACCTCGCATATAGGTAGAGGCTACGAAACCAGCCAGGTCCCCAACGACACCACCACCAAGAGCCACGATTCCATCGCTACGAGTCAGACCTTGCTTGACTAAAAATTCATAGACTTTCTGGACAGTGGTTAAATTCTTTCTTTCTTCCCCTTCTAAAAAGTCAAAAACTGCTACCTGAAAACCAGCATCTTCTAGGCTGAGCTTGACCTTCTCCGCATAGAGAGAGGCTACATGGTTGTCTGTTATGATAACCACTTTTTGTGGTTGCCAGAGTTCTCGCAACCATTGACCAGCCTGAGCCAGACAACCTTTTTCAATCTGAATATCATAAGGATGATGAGGAATATCGATTCTGATTTTCATAGGAGAATCTCCCTTTCTTTATTGGTATTTTTCTGTTAAGGACTTCCAAATTTCTTCTGTCGGCATTTCCTTGCCTGTCCACAGTTGAAAAGCTTCTGCAGCTTGATAGAGCAACATTCCCAGACCATTGACCGCTGGATTACCCTGACTTCTAGCCCATTTCAAAAATGGTGTTTCAAAGGGTTGGTAAATGATATCTGCTACTATGAGAGTTTCTGGTAAGACTAAGTTTTCAGGAACTGGACATGATTGACCATCCATGCCCACACTTGTCGCATTGACCAGTAAATCCGACCCAGCAATCCTTGCTTGCAGTTCGGGAACATCTTCTAAAGCATACAAGTCCACTTTAAAACCTGTCTGCTCTTGTAACTTGTCTAGATAAGGTCTTGTTTTTTCCATCGAAACCGAACGAACAAAGACAGAAATCTGACTGACACCATCCAAAATAGCCTGTGCCAAGATTGATTTAGCCGCACCACCTGCACCCAGCAAGGTCATCTTCTTACCTGTAATTGTAAAAGAAGGCAAGCTCTTAAAAAATCCCTTGCCATCTGTATTATATCCAATTAAATTGCCATTCTCATTGACAACCGTATTAACCGCACCAATCAAGCGCGCTTCATCGCTCAGCTCATCCAAATAAGGAATCACCTGCTCCTTATAGGGCATGGACAGGTTGATGCCAAACATCTGGTAGCGACGAATATTGGCCACTGTTTCTGCCAAGTCAGCCACTTCAATCTCCCAAGCCACATAAGCACCATTGGTAGCTGTCGCCTCAAAGGCACTATTGTGGATAAAGGGGGAAATCGAATGCTTAATAGGATTGGCAACAACTGCAGCTAAACGTGTATAGCCATCAAGCTTCATCCAAAATCTCCCGAATTTTTTTCATGTTAGCTAGGGAAATCTGACCTGGGGCACTTGCCTCATCTAGACTAGCAAAGGACCAGCTAGAACCTGTCACATCCGCAGTGATACGAGAGACCTTACCCACCTTGCCCATAGAAATAGTTACATATTCCTGCTCAGGATTGAGGGTTTTAAAGCCTCGTGTATAGTTCATCAAGTCTAGCACATCCTGCTCCGTGTGAGCCATCACCGCAACCTTAACAAGTTTTGGATTTAAACTCGTCAACTCTGACAAAATTTCCATCATGTTCTCAGGTGTTTCTTGGAAATTATGGTAACTCAAAACGAGATTTGGGAAGTCCAGCATTTCCTCAAAAACATCCTTGTAGCTATAGTACTCAAAATCAATATAGTCTGGTTGATAGAGTTGCGCCACTTCCTTGATTAGATGGATATATTCTTCTGGAGAAAGGTCGATTTCTCCCCCTTCAGAACGAGTTCGCAACGTGAAAACCAATTCACGACCTGCAAATTTTTCAAAAATCGCTGGAGCCACCTGCAAAATCGCTTCTTTAGGCAGATAGTCGGCACGCCATTCAATGATGTCGGCATCCAGATACCTCGTGGCATCCAGAGCCTGGGCCTCCTCTAAACTTCTTGGCATTACTGAAACGATTAATTTCATTTACTAACCTTCATACTAATCACCTTGAGGTAATTACTACTTTCATCTTTTTTATTATAGGCAAAATCTGCTGGAAGACCGTATTTATTTAAAATCTGGTAACTTCTTCCTGCAAAGCCTTTATCAATTTGTTCTATAAATTTCTGGCGGGATACATTGGCAGCATTGGTGCTGGCAATAATAATACCGCCCGGATTTAAAATCTCAAGACTCTGGGATATCAACTTGTGATAATCCTTAGCCACAGAAAATGTTTGTTTTTTATTCCGAGCAAAGCTAGGCGGATCTAGAACAATCACATCGTAAGTCAAGCCTTTTCGCTTAGCATACTTGAAATACTCAAAGACATCCATGACTATAAAGCGATGGTCGCCTGTGCTGATTCCATTTGCCTGAAAATGCGCTTGAGACAATTCTCGTGAACGTTTAGCTAGGTCAACCGAAGTTGTCTGGCTAGCTCCACCCATGGCCGCAGCTACTGAAAAGGCTGCTGTGTAGGAAAACATATTGAGCAAGGATTTACCCATAGCCAATCCATCAACTAGACTACCACGAACCTCGTGCTGGTCTAGGAAAATCCCTGTCATCAAGCCATCGTTCATAAAGACTTGATAGAGGACACCATTTTCCAAAACAGTGAAAAAGTCAGGTGCTTCTTGGCCATAAATATGGGCAGATTCATAGTCCAAACCCTTAAAGCGGATCTTCTCATAGGTCCCTAACACCTCAGGAAAAGCCTGTCTAAAAGCTTCTGAGATGGTCTGACGAATCTGATAAACATAAGAGTTATACCAAGAAAAGACAGCATAGTCGCCATAAAGGTCCACTGTCAGACCGCCAAAGCCATCTCCCTCTTGGTTGAAGAGACGAAAGGCAGTTGTCAAATCATCTTGATAGTAGGCACTTCTCTTTTCTTTAGCTTGTCTAAACAGCGTTTCAAAGAAAGCTTGATTGAAGGTCACCTTGTCTGTGCTCACAAACCAGCCCAAGCCCTTGTTTTGCTGAGAAAGGTAGGCAGTCCCAAGAAAGGTTCCTTCCTGACTATGGACTTCTACTTCCTGATCCTTGAGATGAACATCTGCAAGGTCACTGGATTCTAGTAAAACCAGACCTTTGGCAAGCTTCTTTTCAACCCTTTTGCTGACTCTTATTCTATTCATAGTCCCTATTATAGCAAATTTTGTGACAATTCTCAAAAAAGAAACTACCCTTGCTTTTTTACTCTAGTTTTAAAAAATGGTATACTAATACTAATAAAAACTTAGGAAGTAATTGTGTGAGAATCAATTTTAACAAAATCCAAAAAGCCATGGGTACCAGACTGGGTTTTGTCCTAACCCTTTTAATCCTCTATTGGCTCAAAACCTTATTAGCCTATACCGTTGACTTCAATTTAGATATTCAAGTAGGCAAATTGCAGGGAAATTACCTTGCCTTTATCGCCTTTTTCAATCCCATTCCTTTGGGACTCCTCCTGCTGGCTCTAGCCCTCTATGCTCGGTCAACCAAGATCTTTTATGGCCTGAGTATAGCTATTTATAGCCTTTTGTTCATTTGGCTTTATTCTAATATTTTTTACTATCGAGAATTTAGTGACTTTATCACGGCCAATACCATGAAGGTGGTCAGCAAGGTATCTGTTGGTACTGCGGAACTAGAGTTACTGCGCTTTTGGGATTTCATCTATTTTATGGATTTCCCACTGCTGGCTTTCCTTTTCTATAAAAAATTCATCCAATTGGATAGGAGACTTTTCAAATTCCGCTCCAGTGTTGCCATCACTGCTCTCTCGGCCCTGCTCTTTTCAGCTAACCTTTTCTTGGCTGAGATTGAGCGTCCCGATCTCCTGTCGCGAGGATTTTCTAATTATTATATTGTTCGTGCCCTTAGTTTGCCAGCCTTTTTAGGCTATAGTGCCAACCAATCCTACAGTACCAACAAAGAACG
This sequence comes from Streptococcus pseudopneumoniae, assembly GCF_001076775.1. GTDB lineage: Bacteria > Bacillota > Bacilli > Lactobacillales > Streptococcaceae > Streptococcus > Streptococcus pseudopneumoniae_G. The sequence continues at coordinate 68,586 of NZ_JVGV01000007.1, read as the reverse complement.
TGCCAAGGCCTCTGAGACTGATCTTCAACCTATTACAGATTATATTCAAGAACATTCTGCTAAGCCCAATCCAGACTATTTTGGCCTTGCCAAAGGGAAAAATGTGATTTATCTCCACTTGGAGAGTTTTCAGCAGTTCCTACTGGACTATAAACTCAACATAGATGGAACTGATCATGAAGTCACTCCCTTCCTTAATTCCCTCTACCATTCGCAATCAACCCTAGCCTTTTCGAATATCTTTAACCAAGTTAAGGCTGGTAAGACCTCGGATGCAGAAACCATGCTAGAGACCGGTTTGTTTGGACTTGATCAAGGTTCCTTTATGGTCAACTATGGAGGTACCAATACCCAGCAGGCTGCGCCTTTTATCCTATCAAAAAATGGCTACCAATCAAGTGCAGTCTTTCACGGTAATATCGGGACCTTCTGGAATCGAAATACAACCTACAAGCAATGGGGATACCAATACTTCTTTGATGCTTCCTACTTCACCAAGCAAGACAGTAGCAATTCTTTCCAATATGGTTTAAATGATAAAATCATGATGAAAGATTCTATCCAATATCTAGAGCACTTGCAGCAGCCTTTTTATGCCAAGTATATCACGGTGTCCAATCACTATCCCTATGCTAGCAATCTAACAGGCGATGAGCTTGGTTTCCCACTGGCTAAAACCAAAGATGAAACCATCAATGGCTACTTCCAAACAGCTAACTATCTAGATAGTGCTATCAAGGCCTTCTTTGACTATCTCAAAGAAAGTGGCCTCTATGAAAAATCCATCATCGTCATCTACGGAGACCATTATGGAATTTCCAACTCCCGAAATCCTGATCTGGCACCCTTGATTGGAAAGACTTCTGAGAACTGGTCGAATTACGACAATGCCATGTTGCAACGAGTGCCTTTTATGGTGGTCATGCCTGGCTATGAAAAGGGACAAATCATCAATACCTACGGTGGACAAATCGATATCTTACCGACTCTCGAACACCTCCTTGGTATTGAGTCCAACTCCTTCCTTCAAGTCGGCCAAGACCTCCTATCACCAGACCACCAAGAAATCGTTGCCTTTCGAACTGCTAATTCCTTCGTCACACCCAAATATACTAGCTACGACGGACGAACCTACTATACTGAAAGCGGTCTTGAAATCAGTAATCTTGATGAACAAGCTCAGACTGAACTAGAAATCGTTCGGCAGGCAGCCAGCCAACAGCTAAAAATCAGCGACCAGATTCAAACTGGTGATTTAATACGTTTCTACCAAGCAGATCATCTTGGAAAAGTTGATACAGAAAGTATTTCTTACCTCAATTCCTTGCCAATTCTGCAAAAGATTGAGCAGGAAAAGGGAAGTCAGTCAACTAGCCTCTTTAGCCAACGACAAGGTAAGACCAGTACTGACCTTTTCAAGGCACCAAGTTACCAAGAACTCCATCCAGAGTCGGCAGAAACCGAATCAAAATCACAATAAAAAATGCTCTTCCATCGTGGAGGAGCATTTCTTTTTATAAAATTTATCAATCAAGCGACCAACTAGCTCATCTTTTTTCTATTTCCGTCAATATGCGTGACAGGTAGTAATGATATCCAAAAATAGCAAGACCAAGCAGAAGGATAAGAGCTCCTACTCCCAAGCTAATGGCAAGGATAGGGGAGAGAGACCGAACCAAGAATATGCTCCCTATTACAAGGGCCATTAAGATTGCACTATAAACCAAAATCAAAACAATTGCTACTATACGATTTGAACGGTTCACCAAGTCCGTAATGCTACTCCAATTGGTTGACAGATTTTTCACGTCCTTAAAGTAATTGTGGTAAGAAAGGATGACACTGGCAAGGGTCCAGACTACAAGAAGGTAAATCATCGAAAGGATAGGCAAGCCTAAATATAGAGAAAGGCCAAGTAAAATCAGAACTGGTAAAAAAGACTGGACAGCAAATATAATCCAAAATTTCACTTTCACATAACGAGCAAAGTCAAAGGGTAAACTCTTAAGAAACTCAACATTTTCCCTCTCCAAGGACAAGGCAATTGAATGCAGGCTGGTAATATTGTTATTGACAACTGCTATAAAGAGAGCTATAAAAAACAAGGGTAACCAGTATGGAGGATGAATGTCTGGAACTATCTGAGAATCTCGGATGTTGGAAATCAGACCGATCATCATGAGATAAGGAAGGAAAGCACTTGTAAAAAGCACTGTAATCACGCCAGTCCCCTGTCCCAAAAGGGTGAGGTGGTAGCGTAAAACCATACGGAAAAAGCCCTTTTTAGTAGTTGAAAGCCCCTCCTTACTGCGACGTTCTTTCTTGACCTTCTCCTCACTGTTAAGAAGAATCACGTCATAAAAATGAGGAAAAACCTTCTTTTGGGTCAGGTAAAGCAAGAAAACAGTTAAAGCTATCCAAGCGAGCAGACCCAGTATGGCTTCTATCGAAAAAGGCTCCACTGCTATTTTGTAAAAGATATGAATAGGATAAAGAAGAGGTGGAATTTCTTTAGTCTGATCACCTATACCTCTAGAAGTCGACTGTAGAAAGAAGACAAATATTAAAGGTGTGAGAACTCCTATCCCAATCATCACATTCGAAAAAATAGACTGATACTTTCTAAAAAGCGCAGTTTGAGCCAAGAAATGCACTGCCACTACCATCACTAGAGCCACAGAAACAAATAATAGAGCCAAGGACAGTAGCATCAAAGGCAAGCCAAGCCAAAGAGAAGGTGCTAGCCTAATGTAGAGGACTAGAAAATAAGCTAGGATTGGTACAATTCCAGGCAGAGCTGGCAAGAGGACAGACAGTCCTTTAGCAATTATAATCTCTGATTCTTTAAAGGCATAAGGCCTATACGATACCAAGTCCTTACTCTCATAAAAGACATTGTAAAAGGCAGTTAAAGAAGTTGAAAAGGCAATCACTAGTAAAATAGCAACCATAAAACTAAAATAAACAGGCATTTCATCAAAAGGAAAATGATTGGCTATATTTATAAACATGATGAGCATCAAGAGACTGGAAAAAATGTAAGAACCTAGGACTCTAGCGGAAACATTTACTTTTTTCCCAGGATTTTTAGCTTGCTTCTTTCGTAGGTTAGCCAGATTAGCTTCTTGAGATGAATAGAGGATATTGATATCCACTAATTTTTTAATGACCTTGAGACGCATCTGAAACCTCCTCTTTTCTACCAGCAAGGCTAAGGTAGATACTTTCCAAAGACTGGTCTGGGTGGTCTTTTCTCAAGTCCTCTACACTACCACAATAAATCAAATGCCCCTTTTTCAAGATTGCAATCCGATCACAGACTTGCTCAGCTACCTCGAGGACATGGGTTGAAAACAAGACTGTCTTACCTTTTTGTGCATGTTCCTTCATCATTTGCTTCAAATCAAAGGCAGCCTGGGGATCCAAACCAGTCAAGGGTTCGTCCAAGACCCAAATATCAGGATCAGACAAGAGTGCCCCGATGACAAAGACTTTCTGACGCATTCCGTGAGAAAGGGTTTCAATAACCTGATAACGGTTTTCAGCAAAATCAAAAACCTTCAATAGCCTATCTAGACTAGCCTCCAAGTCAGAGCTGCTCAAATCATAGGATGAAGCAATCAATTCCCAAAATTCATTGGCCGTTAAACGTAAAAATAAGTCAGGCGAGTCTGCAACGTAGCCAATCTTTCGTTTGATAGCCAAGCGATTTTCCGATAAATCTAAACCGTCAACCAAAATACGACCACTGCTGGGTGAAATAATACTGACTAAGGATTTTATGGTGGTCGATTTTCCAGCTCCATTATGGCCAATCAAGCCCATAATCTCTCCATTTTCAATCTGCAAATTGAGATTGCTCAAGGCCTCTTTATCACCATACAACTTACTAACATTTTGAAATTCAATCATGAGAAATCTCCTCTCTTTATCTATGTAATTCACTATCATTATAGCGCTTTCATTTTAAAAATCAACATTTTATATAAAATAGTCAAAAACTTATTATTCAGTTTTACGCAAACGTTTGAGCTAACCGATACTTTATGATAGAATAAAGAACAAGATTGACAAGTAAGAGGAAACATCATGCAAAATCAAACACTCATGCAATACTTTGAATGGTATCTGCCCCACGACGGCCAGCACTGGACGCGTCTAGCTGAAGATGCTCCACACCTAGCTCATCTCGGTATCAGCCACGTCTGGATGCCACCAGCTTTCAAGGCTACCAATGAAAAAGATGTAGGTTATGGGGTCTATGACTTATTCGACTTAGGAGAGTTTAATCAAAAAGGAACTGTCCGCACCAAGTATGGTTTTAAAGAAGACTATCTTCAAGCCATTCAAGTTCTAAAAGCACAGGGAATTCAACCTATGGCCGATGTGGTGCTCAATCACAAGGCTGCTGCTGATCACATGGAAGCCTTTCAAGTTATCGAAGTGGATCCTGTAGACCGTACAGTTGAACTTGGGGAACCCTTCACCATCAATGGCTGGACTAGTTTTACATTCGATGGTCGCCAAGATACCTACAATGATTTCCACTGGCATTGGTACCACTTCACCGGTACAGACTACGATGCTAAACGCCGTAAATCTGGGATTTATCTGATTCAAGGAGACAACAAGGGTTGGGCAAATGAGGAATTGGTCGATAACGAAAATGGTAACTACGACTACCTCATGTATGCCGACCTAGACTTTAAACATCCTGAAGTCATCCAAAATATCTATGACTGGGCTGACTGGTTCATGGAAACGACTGGTGTAGCTGGTTTCCGCTTGGATGCCGTTAAACACATTGACTCTTTCTTCATGAGCAATTTCATCCGTGATATGAAGGAAAAATACGGTGAGGATTTCTATGTTTTTGGTGAATTTTGGAATCCTGATAAGGAAGCCAATCTGGACTATCTTGAAAAAACGGAAGAACGCTTTGACCTTGTTGATGTTCGTCTCCACCAGAATCTCTTTGAAGCCAGTCAAGCTGGCGCAAACTATGACCTTCGTGGTATTTTCACAGATAGCTTGGTTGAACTCAAACCTTACAAGGCTGTAACCTTTGTCGACAACCACGATACCCAACGTGGTCAGGCTCTTGAGTCTACTGTTGAAGAATGGTTCAAACCAGCAGCCTATGCCCTCATTCTGTTACGCCAAAATGGCCTTCCATGTGTCTTTTACGGCGACTACTATGGGATTTCAGGGCAGTATGCTCAACAAGATTTCAAAGAAGTCCTTGACCGCCTCCTAGCCATCCGAAAAGACTTGGCCTATGGAGAACAAAATGACTACTTTGATGATCCTAACTGTATCGGTTGGGTACGTTCAGGTGCTGAAAATCAATCCCCAATCGCAGTTCTCATCTCAAATGACCAAGAAAACAGCAAATCAATGTTTATCGGCCAAGAATGGGCTAACCAAACCTTTGTAGATCTACTTGAAAACCACCAAGCTCAAGTTATCATCGATGAGGAAGGTTATGGACAATTCCCTGTCTCAGCTGCTTCGGTAAGTGTCTGGGCAGCCAATACTATCTAATAGCTTATAATCATCAAGCCAGATCCAAGCGGATTTGGTTTTTTTGTATTCACAAAAAGACCTACCCAAGTGGATAGATCTTTATTATCTTACAATTTACCTGCTACTGAATCCAACAATTCTTGGATCTTAGCTTGGTTGCTTCCTCCTGCCATGGCCATGTCTGGTTTACCACCACCACGTCCATCGACGATTGGTGCCAATTCTTTGACAAGGTTTCCTGCATGAAGATCTTTTGTCTTGCTTGCTACAAGGACATTGACTTTGTCACCGATAGCAGCAACTAGGACAAGAAGATCAGAGTAGTCTTTTTGTTTCCAGTTATCTGCAAAGGTACGAAGGGCACCGGCATCTGATACAGACACTTGACTAGCAATGTAACGGTGACCGTTGACTTCCTTAACGTCCTTGAAGATGTCGCCTGCAGCTGCAGCTGCAGCTTTTTCTTTCAACTCAGCATTTTCTTTTTGAAGTTGACGAAGTTGTTCTTGAAGTCCTTCTACCTTGTGAGGTACTTCTTTAAGTTGAGGTGCTTTCAAGGTTGCTGCGACTGCTTTAAGAGCATCTTCTTGTTCACGGTAGCCTTCAAAGGCTTCCTTACCAGTCACTGCTAAAATACGGCGAGTTCCTGATCCGATCCCTTCTTCTTTGACAATCTTGAAAAGACCAATTTCAGAAGTGTTGCCAACGTGGGTACCACCACAAAGCTCGATAGAGTAGTCACCGATAGTAACAACACGGACTTCTTTTCCGTATTTCTCACCAAAGAGGGCCATAGCTCCCATTTCTTTAGCAGTGTCAATATCCGTTTCAACTGTCTTCACTTCAAGAGCTTCCCAGATTTTTTCGTTGACTTGCTGTTCAATGGCACGCAATTCTTCAGCAGTTACTGCTTGGAAGTGAGTAAAGTCAAAGCGAAGGAATTCAACTTCGTTAAGAGAACCTGCTTGTGTTGCATGATTCCCAAGGATATTATGAAGGGCAGCGTGAAGCAAGTGAGTCGCAGTGTGGTTTTTCATAACACGGTGACGACGATTTGTATCAATTGCCAAGGTATATTCTTGGTTCAAGGCAAGCGGTGCAAGAACTTCAACTGTATGAAGGGCTTGTCCGTTTGGTGCTTTCTGAACATTTGTCACCTTAGCTACAACTGAACCAGATTCATCCAAGATTTGTCCATGGTCAGCGACCTGTCCACCCATTTCAGCATAGAATGGCGTTTCTGCAAAGATAAGAGAGGCAGTTCCTTCTGATACAGCTTCTACTTCTGCATTGTCAGCCACGATAGCCACCAATTTAGAAGATAATTGGCTAGCATTGTAGTTGAAGACACTTTCTACAGTGATGTTTTGTAGAGTTTCATTTTGCATACCCATTGAGCCACCCTTGACAGCTGACGCACGCGCGCGTTCTTGCTGTTCTTTCATGGCTGCTTCAAAACCTTCACGGTCTACAGTCATACCAGCTTCTTCAGCGATTTCTTCTGTCAACTCTACGGGGAATCCATAAGTGTCATAGAGTTTAAAGACATCTTGACCAGCAATGACAGATTGACCTTTTTCTTTCAAGTCAGCTACGATGCCTTGGGCAAAGTGTTGACCAGAGTGAAGGGTACGAGCAAATGATTCTTCTTCGCTCTTAACGATTTTTTCGATAAAGTCACGTTTTTCAAGTACTTCTGGGTAGTAGCTTTCCATGATTTTACCAACAGTTGGAACGAGTTTGTAAAGGAAAGGCTCGTTGATTCCCAATTTTTGACCATGCATAGAAGCACGACGGAGAAGACGACGAAGGACATAACCACGACCTTCATTTCCTGGAAGGGCACCATCACCGATGGCAAATGAAAGGGAACGGATGTGGTCTGCGATGACCTTAAAGCTCATGTTGTCGCCATCTTGGTCATAAACCTTACCAGACAATTTCTCCACTTCACGAATGATTGGCATGAAGAGGTCCGTTTCAAAGTTGGTCTTAGCCCCTTGGATAACGGCCACCAAACGCTCCAAACCAGCGCCCGTATCAATGTTCTTGTGTGGCAATTCCTTGTATTCGCTACGAGGAACAGCAGGATCTGCGTTAAATTGTGACAAAACGATGTTCCAGATTTCAATGTAACGGTCGTTTTCGATATCTTCTGCAAGAAGGCGAAGACCTATATTTTCTGGGTCAAAAGCTTCTCCTCGGTCAAAGAAAATTTCTGTATCAGGTCCAGAAGGCCCAGCACCGATTTCCCAGAAGTTATCTTCGATTGGAATTAAGTGGCTTGGGTCCACTCCCACTTCAATCCAACGGTTGTAAGAATCTTTATCATCTGGATAGTAGGTCATGTAAAGTTTCTCAGCTGGGAAGTCAAACCATTCAGGGCTTGTCAAAAGCTCATAAGCCCAAGTGATCGCTTCGTCTCGGAAGTAATCACCGATAGAGAAGTTCCCCAACATTTCAAACATAGTATGGTGACGTGCAGTCTTCCCTACGTTCTCGATGTCATTGGTACGGATCGCCTTTTGCGCATTGGTAATACGTGGATTCTCTGGGATAATAGTCCCATCAAAGTATTTCTTAAGAGTTGCTACACCAGAGTTGATCCACAAAAGTGTTGGGTCATTTACAGGAACCAAACTCACTGATGGTTCTACAGAGTGACCTTTGGTTGCCCAGAAGTCAAGCCACATTTGGCGTACTTGTGCACTAGATAGTTGTTTCATATTGTCTCCTTATTTACTTGTTTAATGTGATTGGCTTTCCAGCATCTCCACATAGTCAATCGCGACACAGAGGGAAATGACTAGGTCTGCATAAGCGTCCTCAAGGACCGTTACGTTATAGGTAGAGGTCAGATGGAAGAGTTCCTTCTTAATTTCCGCAATCAGCTGATCGCGATCATCCAGCAATTTGAAATTCAAATCCCAGATATTGCCCTCGATACGAAGACCTAGATTATCAAACTCATACTTATCTCGCCAGAAGGTCAACTTCTTGCGAATGACAAAACTCGAGCCATCCCGAAGCTGAATCTCAAAACGAGGAAGCAAGGTCAAGATTTCTTTACTAATCTGACTGACTTGTTCACCATTAACATCATAGATGGTAAAAGTTTTGGGAATCTTAAAAAAATGATCCCTCTACCTGATAGGCGATTTCTCCCCTGTCATCCTTGATAGCGAAGCGTTCGCCTCCAAGACGAAACTTTTGTTTGACAAGAAATGTTTTCATCAACACCTCCAAAAATTAAAAGACAAGCTCATATCACGAAGGGCGAAAAACCGCGGTACCACCTTCATTCAATGAACTTGTCATTCTCTTATTCTTATGCAATTGTATGATTGAGTAGCATGACTTTCTAGCTTAGATGGCTCGCAGCACCGCCATTTCTCTGGACTAAGACAACTGAAAATCAAATCTCAACTTTCTTATTATATCGTTTTTTTAAGCTTGCGTCAACTGGGAATCGTCTCCCTTGAATCAGATCAATTCCCTGTATCTTTAATTACTCTTTCAGGAGAACAAAATTAGCCAATATAATTGTTGATATTAAACAAATCCAAAATAACATATTACTCTCTCGCTTTAATATTATCTAGACTGTCAATTTCATATCTACATTTTTTAAGATAAAAATAGCATAAAAATCTAGTTATCCGCATAAAAACTGGACTTATCACACTTTATCAAGGTCAAAACCACTCAATTTACTACTAATTTACTACTTATGAATGAGCTTTGATACGACGATTTATCCTTGAAAAGTGAAGATATAAAGATACTTCCAATAAAATTTGAATATTTAATAGGTAGACACTTCAAAAAATGAGGTGTCTATTTTTTTACCCGATTTTGAAAGGAAGTGAACTTATGAAAACAAAAAATCAAGAATCAAAAGGTCGTTCCCCACTCTTTAAGACCATCAAACATTCATTCAGCCAATAAAAAAGAAAGGATAGGTAAAAATATGGAACTTAAATTTGTGATTCCCAACATGGAAAAAACATTCGGCAATTTAGAATTTGCTGGCGAGGATAAAGTCGTTCAGCGAAGAATCAACGGACGGCTAACTGTCTTATCAAGAAGCTATAATCTCTATTCTGATGTTCAAAGAGCAGATGATATTGTGGTGGTGCTTCCTGCTGAAGCTGGCGAAAAACATTTCGGCTTTGAGGAACGTGTGAAGTTAGTCAATCCACGTATTACCGCAGAGGGCTACAAAATCGGCACTCGTGGTTTTACAAATTACCTTTTACATGCTGACGACATGATAAAAGAATAAAGAAAGAGAGGAAAAATGATGAGATTAGCAAATGGCATTGTATTAGATAAAGACACGACTTTTGGAGAATTGAAATTCTCTGCTCTACGTCGTGAAGTGAGAATCCAAAATGAAGACGGGTCGGTTTCAGATGAAATCAAGGAACGTACCTATGACTTAAAATCCAAAGGACAAGGACGCATGATTCAAGTAAGTATTCCTGCCAGCGTGCCTTTGAAAGAGTTTGATTATAACGCACGGGTGGAACTTATCAATCCCATTGCGGACACCGTTGCTACTGCCACCTATCAAGGAGCAGATGTTGACTGGTATATCAAGGCAGACGATATTGTGCTGACAAAGGATTCTAGTTCATTCAAAGCTCAACCACAAGCAAAGAAAGAACCGACACAAGACAAATAGTCGCTAGGTAGAAAGGAGACTTTTTCGCATGAAACAGCGTGGTAAAAGGATTCGCCCATCTGGTAAAGATTTAGTCTTTCATTTTACGATAGCGTCACTCCTGCCTGTTTTCCTGCTGGTTGTCGGACTGTTTCATGTGAAGACAATCCAGCAGATCAACTGGCAGGATTTTAACCTATCACAAGCAGATAAGATTGACATTCCCTATTTAATTATCAGTTTCAGTGTCGCAATTCTTATCTGCTTGCTGGTAGCGTTTGTATTCAAACGGGTTCGCTATGATACGGTTAAACAACTTTACCACCGTCAAAAACTGGCAAAGATGATACTTGAAAACAAGTGGTATGAATCTGAACAGGTCAAAACAGAGGGTTTCTTTAAAGATAGTGCTGGTCGTACAAAGGAAAAGATAACCTACTTCCCTAAAATGTATTATCGACTTAAAAATGGCTTGATACAGATACGGGTGGAAATCACGCTGGGAAAATATCAAGACCAACTCTTACACTTGGAAAAGAAATTAGAGAGTGGCTTGTACTGTGAGCTGACGGATAAAGAGTTAAAGGATTCCTATGTGGAATATACTTTGCTCTATGACACCATAGCCAGTCGTATTTCTATTGATGAAGTAGAAGCTAAAGATGGTAAACTTCGCTTAATGAAAAACGTATGGTGGGAATATGATAAGCTCCCTCATATGTTGATTGCTGGTGGTACAGGTGGCGGTAAAACTTACTTTATACTGACACTGATTGAAGCCTTGCTTCATACAGATTCAAAACTGTATATTCTTGACCCGAAAAATGCTGACCTTGCGGACTTAGGTTCTGTGATGGCAAATGTCTACTATAGAAAAGAAGACTTGCTTTCTTGCATTGAAACATTCTATGAAGAAATGATGAAACGTAGTGAGGAAATGAAGCAGATGAAGAACTATAAGACTGGCAAAAATTATGCTTACTTAGGTCTCCCGGCACACTTCTTAATCTTTGATGAATACGTCGCTTTCATGGAAATGCTGGGAACAAAAGAAAACACCGCAGTTATGAATAAGCTGAAACAGATTGTCATGTTAGGTCGTCAAGCTGGCTTCTTTCTAATACTGGCTTGTCAACGTCCAGACGCAAAATATTTAGGCGACGGAATCCGTGATCAGTTTAATTTCAGAGTGGCTTTAGGTCGTATGTCTGAAATGGGCTATGGCATGATGTTTGGCAGTGACGTACAAAAGGATTTCTTCTTAAAGCGAATCAAAGGTCGTGGCTATGTTGATGTAGGAACAAGTGTCATATCAGAGTTTTATACTCCCCTTGTACCAAAAGGATATGATTTCTTGGAGGAAATTAAAAAGTTATCCAACAGCAGACAGTCCACGCAGGCGACGTGCGAAGCGGAAGTCGCAGGTGTGGACTGATCTTGCTGGCTGGTGTGGCAATAGCCACGCCAGCACTTAACCCCCCGTATCTAACAGGGGGGTACAAATCGACAGGAAACAGTCAAAAAAACATTAGAAAATCCTTTGGTTACAAGGGATTTACAAAATTTCAGCGTATGTCAAATGGGCTTTAAAAGTTGACATACGCCTTTTTGATTGGAGGGATTTTTACTGAATGAACAAACTTGGTTACAGCATTTAAAAGAAAAACGCTTGGCTTATGGACTATCTCAAAACCGTTTAGCTGTTGCGACTGGTATTACAAGGCAGTATCTAAGCGATATTGAAACAGGAAAAGTCAAGCCATCAGAGGATTTACAGCAGTCCCTTTGGGAAGCTCTGGAACGCTTCAATCCCGACGCTCCCCTTGAAATGCTGTTTGATTATGTAAGGATTCGCTTTCCGACAACAGACGTACAGCAGGTGGTCGAAAACATCTTACAACTGAAACTGTCCTATTTTCTTCATGAGGACTATGGTTTCTATTCTTATTCAGAGCATTATGCTTTAGGCGACATATTCGTCCTTTGCTCCCATGAACTGGACAAAGGAGTTCTGGTGGAATTGAAAGGTCGTGGGTGCAGACAATTTGAAAGCTATCTTCTGGCACAACAAAGAAGCTGGTATGAGTTCTTTATGGACGTTTTGGTGGCTGGCGGTGTGATGAAACGCCTTGACCTTGCCATTAACGATAAGACAGGGATTTTGAATATCCCTGTACTCACTGAAAAGTGCCAACAGGAAGAATGTATCTCCGTCTTCCGCAGTTTTAAAAGCTATCGCAGTGGCGAACTGGTACGCAAAGAGGAAAAGGAATGTATGGGAAACACCCTCTATATCGGTTCATTACAAAGTGAAGTTTATTTCTGTATCTATGAAAAGGACTACGAGCAGTACAAGAAAAATGATATTCCCATTGAAGACGCAGAAGTAAAAAACCGTTTTGAGATTCGATTGAAAAATGAGCGTGCCTATTATGCAGTCCGTGATTTACTCGTCTATGACAATCCAGAGCATACCGCCTTTAAAATTATCAATCGGTATATCCGTTTTGTAGATAAAGACGATTCCAAACCTCGTTCTGATTGGAAACTGAATGAAGAATGGGCTTGGTTTATTGGGAACAATCGTGAACGATTAAAACTAACCACAAAACCAGAGCCTTACTCCTTCCAAAGGACGCTGAACTGGCTATCTCATCAAGTTGCCCCGACCTTAAAGGTTGCGATTAAACTTGATGAAATCAACCAGACGCAGGTTGTAAAAGACATTCTCGACCATGCGAAACTGACAGACCGACACAAGCAGATTTTGAAGCAACAGTCAGTAAAAGAACAGGACGTGATAACAACAAAAAAATAACTCAAATACAAATTCATTGAATATAGAGAGGAGAACATTTTTATGAATTTTGGACAAAACCTTTATAACTGGTTTCTATCAAACGCTCAATCACTGGTGCTTTTAGCAATCGTTGTGATTGGCTTGTATCTTGGCTTCAAGCGTGAGTTTAGCAAACTGATTGGCTTTTTAATTATTGCGATTATTGCGGTTGGCTTAGTCTTCAACGCTGCTGGAGTAAAAGACATTTTACTAGAGCTATTCAATCGCATTATTGGTGCTTAAATAAAACCGTTCTTTTGTGGAATATAAGTGGTTTTCTTATGTTCCGCAAAGGAATGGTACACCAAACGAAGTGCGGTAGGGATTTTTGAATCTCTACAAAGAAAGGACGTGAATATATGGACGATATGCAAGTCTATATTGCGAATTTAGGCAAATACAATGAGGGCGAATTGGTCGGTGCGTGGTTTACCTTTCCCATTGACTTTGAGGAAGTCAAAGAGAAAATCGGCTTGAATGATGAATATGAGGAATACGCCATTCATGACTACGAGTTACCCTTTACGGTTGACGAATACACTTCCATTGGCGAACTCAATCGACTATGGGAAATGGTATCGGAATTACCCGAAGAATTACAATCGGAGCTATCTGCTCTGCTCACTCATTTTTCAAGCATTGAAGAACTAAGCGAACATCAAGAGGATATTATCATTCATTCCGATTGTGATGATATGTATGACGTGGCACGCTACTACATTGAAGAAACGGGTGCTTTAGGCGAAGTACCAGCTAGTCTTCAAAACTATATTGATTATCAAGCCTATGGTCGGGATTTAGACCTTTCAGGAACGTTTATCTCAACCAATCATGGGATTTTTGAAATCGTCTATTAAATCTGTCGGTACATTACTACTGGCAGATTTTCTATTTTACGGGGTGGCTCAATCAGCTACCCCTATTTTTTATGAAAGGATTGATTACATGAAGAAAATACGAAGCTATACCAGTATCTGGTCTGTGGAAAAGGTACTGTATTCTATCAATGATTTTAGACTTCCGTTTCCCATAACCTTTACGCAAATGACATGGTTTGTCGTGTCACTCTTTGCAGTGATGATACTTGGCAACTTGCCCCCTCTTTCCATGATAGAGGGAGCATTTCTCAAATACTTTGGGATTCCTGTGGCTTTCACATGGTTTATGTCTACAAAAACTTTTGATGGTAAAAAGCCTTATGGATTTTTGAAGTCTGTCATTGCTTATGCACTGCGACCAAAGCTGACCTATGCAGGAAAAAAAGTAACGCTTGGCAGAAACCAGCCACAAGAAGCCATTACAGCAGTTAGGAGTGAATTTTATGGCATATCCAATTAAATACATTGAAAACAATCTCGTCTGGAATAAAGACGGGGAATGTTATGCTTACTATGAGCTTGTTCCTTACAATTACTCATTTCTAAGTCCAGAACAGAAAATACAAGTGCATGATTCTTTCAGACAGCTTATCGCACAAAATCGTGATGGCAAAATTCATGCTTTACAAATCAGTACAGAATCCAGCATACGTTCTGCACAAGAGCGTTCCAAAAATGAAGTCACTGGCAAGCTCAAAGCGGTTGCCTATGACAAAATCGACCAACAGACAGACGCTTTAATATCCATGATTGGCGAAAATCAAGTGAACTACCGTTTCTTTATCGGCTTTAAGTTGCTTCTCAACGATCAGGAGTTTTCTATGAAAAGTCTTACCGTTGAAGCAAAAAATGCTTTGTCTGATTTTGTCTATGATGTGAACCATAAGCTGATGGGCGATTTTGTTAGTATGAGTAATGATGAAATCCTGCGTTTTCAGAAGATGGAAAAGCTCTTAGAAAATAAAATCTCTCGTCGTTTCAAAATCCGCAGGTTAGATAAGGACGACTTCGGCTATCTGATTGAACACCTTTACGGACAGACAGGCACTGCCTATGAAGAGTATGAGTACCATCTATCAAAGAAAAAGCTGGATAATGAAACGCTGATTAAATACTATGACTTGATTAAGCCTACTCGCTGTTTGGTGGAAGAAAAACAGCGATATTTGAAAATCCAGCAGGAAGATGAAACCGTCTATGTAGCTTACTTTACCATTAACAGCATTGTCGGAGAACTGGACTTCCCGTCCTCTGAAATCTTCTACTACCAGCAACAGCAATTTACATTCCCGATTGATACGTCAATGAATGTGGAAATTGTAGCGAATCGTAAAGCCCTATCTACTGTCCGCAATAAAAAGAAAGAACTGAAAGACTTGGATAACCACGCTTGGCAAAGTGATAATGAAACCAGCTCCAATGTGGCGGAAGCTCTGGAAAGTGTGAATGAGCTGGAAACCAATTTAGACCAAAGCAAGGAATCTATGTACAAGCTGTCTTATGTGGTAAGGGTATCAGCAAATGATCTTGACGAACTCAAACGTCGTTGTAATGAAGTGAAAGATTTTTATGACGATTTAAGCGTAAAACTGGTACGACCATTTGGGGATATGCTCGGCTTACATGAAGAATTTTTACCTGCCAGCAAGCGTTATATGAATGATTATATTCAATACGTGACCTCTGATTTCCTCGCTGGTTTAGGTTTTGGTGCTACTCAAATGCTGGGGGAAAATGAGGGGATTTATGTTGGCTACAGCTTAGATACTGGACGCAATGTCTATCTGAAACCTGCTCTTGCCAGTCAAGGGGTTAAGGGTTCAGTAACCAATGCGTTAGCGTCGGCTTTTGTTGGTTCGCTGGGTGGTGGTAAATCCTTTGCGAATAACCTTATCGTCTATTATGCGGTGCTTTATGGGGCACAAGCAGTGATTGTAGACCCAAAAGCAGAACGTGGCAGATGGAAAGAAACCTTGCCAGAGATTTCCCATGAAATCAATATCGTCACTCTGACTTCTGATGAGAAAAACAAAGGCTTACTTGACCCTTATGTGATTATGAAAAATCCCAAAGATTCTGAATCACTGGCTATTGATATTCTGACATTCCTTACGGGGATTTCCTCTCGTGATGGGGAACGCTTCCCAATCCTTAGAAAAGCCATTCGTGCAGTAACCAATAGTGAAGTACGAGGGTTGATGAAAGTGATTGAGGAATTACGGGTTGAGAATACGCCACTAAGTACCAGTATAGCCGACCATATCGAAAGTTTTACAGACTATGACTTTGCACATTTATTATTCAGTAATGGTTATGTGGAGCAGTCTATCAGCTTAGAAAAACAACTGAACATTATACAGGTTGCGGACTTGGTACTTCCCGACAAGGAAACTTCCTTTGAGGAATATACCACTATGGAGCTTTTATCCGTTGCAATGCTGATTGTCATTAGTACCTTTGCGTTGGACTTTATCCATACAGACCGAAGTATTTTCAAGATTGTAGACTTAGACGAAGCATGGAGCTTCTTACAGGTGGCACAAGGGAAAACACTATCTATGAAGCTGGTTCGTGCTGGTCGTGCTATGAACGCTGGGGTATATTTCGTGACCCAAAATACAGATGACCTCTTAGATGAAAAACTGAAAAATAACCTCGGCTTAAAATTTGCCTTTCGTTCCACTGACCTTAACGAGATTAAAAAAACCCTTGCCTTTTTTGGTGTAGACCCAGAGGACGAAAACAATCAGAAGCGATTGCGTGATTTGGAAAACGGGCAATGCCTTATCAGTGATTTATATGGTCGTGTCGGTGTGATACAGTTCCACCCTGTATTTGAAGAACTGCTCCATGCCTTTGATACCAGACCACCTGTGCGAAAAGAGGTGTAAATGTGAAACCATCAATATTAAACAGAATAAAATCAAACTGGACGCTGAAACGTCTAGGTAAAGTGGCAATGACAGTGGCTTTCACACTTGTGATTGCCATTTTTCTTTTAGCCATGCTGGGAACGGTGGTTCAAGCTGCGGGCTTGGTAGATGATACGGTCAATGTGGCAAATGAATACAGCCGATACCCACTTGAAAACTATCAACTGGATTTTTATGTGGATAATAGCTGGGGCTGGCTACCGTGGAACTGGTCGGACGGAATTGGAAAACAAGTCATGTATGGACTATATGCCATTACCAATTTTATTTGGACAATCAGTCTTTATGTTTCCAATGCGACGGGTTACTTAGTACAGGAAGCCTATTCCTTAGACTTCATTTCCGCTACAGCAGATTCCATTGGCAAGAATATGCAGACCCTTGCAGGGGTTACGCCTAGTGGACTATCAACAGAGGGTTTCTATGTTGGATTCCTTTTACTCTTGATTTTGGTTCTTGGGGTTTATGTTGCCTATACAGGACTGATAAAGAGAGAAACCACAAAGGCAATTCATGCCCTCATGAATTTTGTGCTGGTTTTTATCCTATCGGCTTCCTTTATTGCCTATGCTCCCGATTATATTAAGAAAATCAATGACTTTTCATCAGACATCAGCAACGCTAGTTTGTCACTGGGTACAAAAATTGTCATGCCCCATTCCGATAGTCAAGGCAAGGACAGCGTGGACTTAATCAGAGATAGCCTGTTTTCCATACAGGTTCAGCAACCGTGGCTACTGCTTCAATACAACAGTTCAGACATTGAAAGTATCGGTATTGACCGTGTGGAAAGCCTGCTCTCC
Source organism: Streptococcus pseudopneumoniae (assembly GCF_001076775.1). Classification (GTDB taxonomy): domain Bacteria; phylum Bacillota; class Bacilli; order Lactobacillales; family Streptococcaceae; genus Streptococcus; species Streptococcus pseudopneumoniae_G. Next base: position 50,941 of record NZ_JVGV01000007.1, on the reverse strand, counting down.
ACCAGCCCAGATTCCAACAATGGCGAAGACAGAGAAAAAATTGTTGCGGAAGAAATTGAAGACAGAAGCAATACCAATCTAACCATTACAAAGACCATTAACCGTTTAGGTACAGTCTTCTTCCTATTTGTCTTCAATATTGGGATTTCCATATTTGTATTCCTATTAACAGGAATCATGATTTTCTCGCAGGTACTTTTTATCATCTATGCTATGTTTCTGCCTGTGAGCTTTATTTTAAGCATGATTCCATCATTTGATGGTATGTCAAAACGAGCCATAACAAAGCTCTTTAATACCATTTTGACACGAGCTGGAATCACATTGATTATTACGACAGCATTTAGTATTTCAACCATGCTCTATACCTTATCGGCTGGTTATCCGTTCTTTTTGATTGCTTTTCTACAGATTGTGACCTTTGCAGGAATCTACTTCAAGCTGGGCGATTTAATGAGTATGTTTTCTCTACAGAGTAACGATTCTCAAAGTGTGGGAAGTCGTGTGATGAGAAAACCTCGTATGCTTATGCACGCTCACATGCACCGTCTACAGCGGAAACTTGGACGTTCCATGACTACTCTAGGGGCTGGGTCTGCCATTGTTACAGGTAAAAAAGGACAGTCGGGTTCGGGGAGTTCTGCAAGGACACAAGCAGATCACTCCCGACCAGACGGAAAGGAAAAATCAACACTTGGAAAACGTATCGGTCAAACCATCGGTACAGTAGCTGATACCAAAGACAGAATGGTAGACACTGCTAGTGGTTTGAAAGAACAGGTTAAAGATTTGCCGACCAATGCAAGATATGCAGTATATCAAGGAAAATCCAAAGTAAAAGAGAATGTCCGTGATTTAACCAGTAGTATTTCTCAAACCAAAGCGGACAGAGCCAGTGGACGCAAGGAACAGCAGGAACAAAGGCGAAAAACCATTGCGAAGCGTCGCTCTGAAATGGAACAGGTCAAACAGAAAAAACAGCCTGCTTCTTCTGTTCATGAAAGACCGACTACAAGACAAGAACAATATCATGATGAACAGACCTCAAAACAGTCTAATATTCAGACTTCATATAAGGAATCTCAACAAGCCAAACAAGAGCGTCCAGCAGTTAAGTCCGATTTTTCAAGTCCAAAAGTGGAACGCCAAGGCAATACCGTTCAAGAAAAAACCGTTCAAAAGCCAGCAACTTCAACCACTACAGCAGATAGAACTTCACAACGTCCAATCACAAAAGAACGTCCGTCTACTGTTCAAAGAGTACCACTACAAAATACAAGAAGTAGACCACCAATCAAAACCGCCACCATTAAGAAAGTCGGTAAGAAACCATGAAGTTGAAAACTTTAGTGATTGGTGGTTCTGGATTATTCTTGATGGTCTTCTCACTGCTTCTGTTTGTTGCCATTTTATTTTCAGATGAACAGGACAGCGGAATTTCCAATATTCATTATGGAGGTGTGAATGTTTCCGCAGAAGTGCTGGCTCATAAGCCTATGGTAGAAAAATATGCCAAAGAATATGGCGTTGAAGAATATGTCAACATACTTCTTGCGATTATACAGGTGGAATCGGGCGGTACTGCGGAAGATGTTATGCAGTCCTCGGAATCCCTCGGTCTTCCACCTAATTCATTGAGTACAGAAGAATCCATTAAGCAAGGTGTGAAGTATTTCAGTGAATTATTAGCCAGTAGCGAAAGGCTCAGTGTAGATTTAGAATCGGTTATCCAGTCCTACAATTATGGTGGTGGTTTCTTAGGGTATGTGGCTAATCGTGGAAATAAATATACCTTTGAACTGGCTCAAAGTTTCTCAAAAGAGTATTCAGGTGGCGAAAAAGTGTCTTACCCCAATCCCATAGCCATACCTATCAATGGGGGCTGGCGATACAACTATGGCAATATGTTTTATGTGCAACTGGTAACGCAGTATCTTGTCACAACAGAGTTTGATGATGATACGGTACAAGCCATCATGGACGAAGCACTGAAATATGAGGGCTGGCGATACGTTTACGGTGGAGCTTCCCCGACTACTTCTTTTGATTGTAGCGGACTGACACAATGGACGTATGGAAAAGCTGGAATTAACTTACCACGAACCGCACAACAGCAATATGATGTGACCCAGCATATCCCACTATCGGAAGCACAAGCTGGCGATTTGGTTTTCTTTCATTCTACCTATAACGCTGGCTCTTATATTACTCATGTTGGGATATACCTTGGCAATAACCGTATGTTTCATGCAGGCGACCCAATCGGTTATGCCGACTTAACAAGCCCCTACTGGCAACAGCATTTAGTGGGAGCAGGACGAATCAAACAATGAGAAAGGAAGATTTAATGATGAAATTTAGAAAAAATCAGAATAAAGAAAAACAGATACCAAAGGAAAAGAAACCTCGTGTCTACTATAAGGTCAATCCTCATAAAAAGGTTGTGATTGCCTTGTGGGTACTTTTAGGGCTTAGTTTCAGCTTTGCGATATTCAAGCACTTTACAGCTATAGATACTCATACTATTCACGAAACAACTATCATAGAAAAGGAATACGTTGATACTCATCATGTAGAAAATTTTGTAGAGAACTTTGCGAAAGTCTACTATTCATGGGAGCAATCCGATAAGTCCATTGATAATCGAATGGAAAGTCTAAAAGGCTATCTGACAGATGAACTTCAAGCTCTCAATGTTGATACAGTACGCAAAGATATTCCTGTATCGTCTTCTGTAAGAGGATTTCAGATATGGACGGTAGAGCCAACTGGCGACAATGAGTTTAATGTAACCTACAGTGTAGACCAGCTCATTACAGAGGGAGAAAATACAAAGACCGTCCACTCTGCTTATATAGTGAGTGTCTATGTAGATGGTTCTGGAAATATGGTACTGGTTAAGAATCCGACCATTACCAACATACCTAAGAAATCAAGTTATAAACCAAAAGCCATTGAAAGTGAGGGGACGGTTGATTCCATTACAACCAATGAAATCAATGAGTTTTTAACGACGTTCTTCAAGCTCTATCCTACAGCGACAGCCAGTGAACTTTCCTACTATGTGAATGACGGGATATTAAAACCAATCGGAAAAGAGTACATCTTTCAAGAACTGGTAAATCCTATTCACAATCGTAAGGATAATCAAGTCACGGTATCGCTGACAGTGGAGTATATCGACCAGCAGACCAAAGCAACGCAGGTATCTCAATTTGATTTGGTACTTGAAAAGAACGGGAGTAATTGGAAGATTGTAAAATAACAAATATTGGTACATGATTACAGATACTTTGTAATCATGTACTCTTTTTGATAAAAAATTGGAGATTCCTTTACAAATATGCTCTTACGTGCTATAATTTAAGTGACTATTTAAAAGGAGTTAATAAATATGCGGCAAGGTATTCTTAAATAAACTGTCAATTTGATAGCGGGAACAAATAATTAGATGTCCTTTTTTAGGAGGGCTTAGTTTTTTGTACCCAGTTTAAGAATACCTTTATCATGTGATTCTAAAGTATCCAGAGAATATCTGTATGCTTTGTATACCTATGGTTATGCATAAAAATCCCAGTGATAAAAGTATTTATCACTGGGATTTTTATGCCCTTTTGGGTTTTTGAATGGAGGAAAATCACATGAAAATTATTAATATTGGAGTTTTAGCTCATGTTGATGCAGGAAAAACTACCTTAACAGAAAGCTTATTATATAACAGTGGAGCGATTACAGAATTAGGAAGCGTGGACAAAGGTACAACGAGGACGGATAATACGCTTTTAGAACGTCAGAGAGGAATTACAATTCAGACAGGAATAACCTCTTTTCAGTGGGAAAATACGAAGGTGAACATCATAGACACGCCAGGACATATGGATTTCTTAGCAGAAGTATATCGTTCATTATCAGTTTTAGATGGGGCAATTCTACTGATTTCTGCAAAAGATGGCGTACAAGCACAAACTCGTATATTATTTCATGCACTTAGGAAAATGGGGATTCCCACAATCTTTTTTATCAATAAGATTGACCAAAATGGAATTGATTTATCAACGGTTTATCAGGATATTAAAGAGAAACTTTCTGCCGAAATTGTAATCAAACAGAAGGTAGAACTGTATCCTAATATGTGTGTGACGAACTTTACCGAATCTGAACAATGGGATACGGTAATAGAGGGAAACGATGACCTTTTAGAGAAATATATGTCCGGTAAATCATTAGAAGCATTGGAACTCGAACAAGAGGAAAGCATAAGATTTCATAATTGTTCCCTGTTCCCTGTTTATCACGGAAGTGCAAAAAACAATATAGGGATTGATAACCTTATAGAAGTGATTACGAATAAATTTTATTCATCAACACATCGAGGTCCGTCTGAACTTTGCGGAAATGTTTTCAAAATTGAATATACAAAAAAAAGACAACGTCTTGCATATATACGCCTTTATAGTGGAGTACTACATTTACGAGATTCGGTTAGAGTATCAGAAAAAGAAAAAATAAAAGTTACAGAAATGTATACTTCAATAAATGGTGAATTATGTAAGATTGATAGAGCTTATTCTGGAGAAATTGTTATTTTGCAAAATGAGTTTTTGAAGTTAAATAGTGTTCTTGGAGATACAAAACTATTGCCACAGAGAAAAAAGATTGAAAATCCGCACCCTCTACTACAAACAACTGTTGAACCGAGTAAACCTGAACAGAGAGAAATGTTGCTTGATGCCCTTTTGGAAATCTCAGATAGTGATCCGCTTCTACGATATTACGTGGATTCTACGACACATGAAATTATACTTTCTTTCTTAGGGAAAGTACAAATGGAAGTGATTAGTGCACTGTTGCAAGAAAAGTATCATGTGGAGATAGAACTAAAAGAGCCTACAGTCATTTATATGGAGAGACCGTTAAAAAATGCAGAATATACCATTCACATCGAAGTGCCGCCAAATCCTTTCTGGGCTTCCATTGGTTTATCTGTATCACCGCTTCCGTTGGGAAGTGGAATGCAGTATGAGAGCTCGGTTTCTCTTGGATACTTAAATCAATCATTTCAAAATGCAGTTATGGAAGGGATACGCTATGGTTGCGAACAAGGATTATATGGTTGGAATGTGACGGATTGTAAAATCTGTTTTAAGTATGGCTTATACTATAGCCCTGTTAGTACCCCAGCAGATTTTCGGATGCTTGCTCCTATTGTATTGGAACAAGTCTTAAAAAAAGCTGGAACAGAATTGTTAGAGCCATATCTTAGTTTTAAAATTTATGCGCCACAGGAATATCTTTCACGAGCATACAACGATGCTCCTAAATATTGTGCGAACATCGTAGACACTCAATTGAAAAATAATGAGGTCATTCTTAGTGGAGAAATCCCTGCTCGGTGTATTCAAGAATATCGTAGTGATTTAACTTTCTTTACAAATGGACGTAGTGTTTGTTTAACAGAGTTAAAAGGGTACCATGTTACTACCGGTGAACCTGTTTGCCAGCCCCGTCGTCCAAATAGTCGGATAGATAAAGTACGATATATGTTCAATAAAATAACTTAGTGTATTTTATGTTGTTATATAAATATGGTTTCTTGTTAAATAAGATGAAATATTTTTTAATAAAGATTTGAATTAAAGTGTAAAGGAGGAGATAGTTATTATAAACTACAAGTGGATATTGTGTCCTGTATGTGGAAATAAAACACGATTAAAGATAAGGGAAGATACTGAATTAAAAAAATTCCCCCTCTATTGTCCGAAATGCAGACAAGAAAATTTAATTGAAATAAAGCAGTTCAAAGTAACTGTGATTACAGAGCCAGACGCAAAGACGCAGAGCCGATAAAATGAGATTAATACAATCTCATTTTATCGGCTCTTTCCGTTATGTATGGATTCTTTTAATTAGTCTTCGATGTTTCTTGCTTCGTTGATACCGCTGGCTAAAGATTCCATTAAGGATAGTTCTTTGTCTGTAAAGCTATCCATGTATTTCTCTATCTGTAATCGTCGGGTGCTTTTTACCAAGTTATTAGCAGGTAAGAAAAATTCATCAACGGAAACATGAAGTAACGATACAAGGTCATAAAGAACTTGTATGCTGGGGTGTTGCCCTTTATTTTCAATATTAGTTAAGTACCGTGGGTCAATTTCAATCAATGCTCCCACTTGTTCACGAGTTAAACCTCGTTTCAATCGAGCTTCTTTAATGGCTAAACCAAAGGCTCTAAAATCATATTTATCTTCTTTTTTACGCATAGTAGACCACCTCTATACATTTTATTGTTCCTACTGAATTAAAAACAGGTATAGAAAAACGTGTTATATGGTTTATAGGTTTATATTTAATAAAAAGCACTACTAAACGCCAATAAAAAAAACCGTTATATGGTAGTGCTATTTACGCTGTTAAAATATTGTATATTACTTCCAAATGGCGGTTTGTTGGAGGTCAACGTCGCCATGAAGTACATCATATACAATAAATTTCCTTACATTGGGTTCTTGTCAAAAAAAGTCGTCTATCTGCAATAGATAAGTACGTCCACCAATGTGGTTTTATAAATCATATAGATAGAATAACAGAAGCATGTAAACAGAGAAATAAATCTGTTTATATGCTTTTTTGGCTATTCAGAACTTTTTTACAAAGTTTATTTATCAGTAATGCAACAAATCCCCCTTTCACATTGGGACTAAGAGTGAAAGGAGATAAACGAGCAAGGCTCACTTCCTTTCCTAGACAGAAAGGGGGTGAGAAACATGAAACCATCTTCTTTTCAGACCACAATAGAAAATCAGTTTGACTATATCTGTAAACGTGCTATGGAAGACGAGCGAAAGAATTATATGCTTTATCTTTCAAGGATTGCAAAGCGTGAGGTGTCCTTTTCGGATGTTGGCGATTATCTTGTTAGCCAGTTTGCGACAACAGATAACTATTCAACTGACTTTCAGATTTTTACACTCAATGGGTTATCAGTAGGCGTTGAAAATGATTTGTTGAGTGAAGCATTACGTGAGTTGCCAGACAAGAAACGTGAAATTCTACTGCTGTTTTACTTTATGGACATGAGCGATTCAGAAATTGCAGACCTGTTGAAATTGAACCGTTCTACTGTCTATCGGCATAGAACCAGTGGACTAGCCTTAATTAAAAAGTTTATGGAGGAATTTGAAGAATGAAAACACAATATCCTATGATTCCCTTTCCTCTCATTGTAAAGGCAACAGATGGCGATACCGAAGCGATTAACCAGATTCTACATCATTACAGAGGGTACATAACGAAGCGTTCCCTACGACTTATGAAAGATGAATATGGCAATCAAAGTATGGTCGTTGATGAAGTCTTACGTGGAAGAATGGAAACCAGACTGATTACAAAGATTTTGTCATTTGAAATTAAGTAATATCCTCTCTCCTTTCGTGGAAGCGTGCTAAACCATTCCACGCTTCCCGAACAGGGAGGTTTGTTATTCCACCAAAGCATATTGAGCTTTCAATGTGTTTTGATAGGCTAACGAGCCATTGTTCTTTGAAAACTGAATAAAAGTAATCGAATACGTTTCGATAAGAAAAGAGCCAACGGAACTAACCGCCATGACCTATCTTATAAAGATAGCGAGCGATTCATGTTAGTGATCCGAGAAGCAATCTTTAGCAGGATTGCCTGCAACGACATTCTTATCGTGATAATGATACTCCCATACAGTCAATAGTCCGAGCGTGATAAAACCGTCGCAGGCAATGAGTATGGCTACATGAGAACCATGCAGGGGTGGAACTCCCGTGAGCTTTGCTAAAGCTGTTCGATTGCTGGTAAAACAACTTTTATGAAATCCAAATAAGTGATTTGGAAAGGAGGATTTTATGAAGCAGACTGACATTCCTATTTGGGAACGTTATACCCTAACCATTGAAGAAGCGTCAAAATATTTTCGTATTGGCGAAAACAAGCTACGACGCTTGGCAGAGGAAAATAAAAATGCAAATTGGCTGATTATGAATGGCAATCGTATTCAGATTAAACGAAAACAATTTGAAAAAATTATAGATACATTGGACGCAATCTAGCGTCGCCAAAGGGTCTTGTATATGATAAAATAGTATTAAGTCGTATCAAGGCTCTTTCCATAAAGGAAAGGAGCAAATGCCATGTCAGAAAAAAGACGTGACAATAAAGGTCGAATCTTAAAGACTGGAGAGAGCCAACGAAAAGACGGAAGATACTTATACAAATATATAGATTCATTTGGAGAACCGCAATTTGTTTACTCGTGGAAACTTGTGGCTACAGACCGAGTACCAGCAGGAAAGCGTGATTGTATCTCACTTAGAGAGAAAATCGCAGAGTTACAGAAAGACATTCATGATGGTATTGATGTTGTAGGAAAGAAAATGACACTCTGCCAGCTTTACGCAAAACAGAACGCTCAAAGACCAAAGGTTAGAAAAAACACTGAAACTGGACGCAAATATCTTATGGATATTTTGAAGAAAGACAAGTTAGGTGTAAGAAGTATTGACAGTATTAAGCCATCAGACGCTAAAGAATGGGCTATTAGAATGAGTGAAGATGGATATGCTTATCAAACCATCAATAACTATAAGCGTTCTTTAAGGGCTTCATTCTATATTGCGATTGAAGACGATTGTGTTCGGAAGAATCCCTTTGACTTCCAGCTAAATACCGTCATTGATGATGATACTGTTCCTAAAGTCGCATTGACAACGGAGCAGGAAGAAAAGCTGTTATCCTTTGCGAAAGCTGATAAGACCTACAGCAAGAATTATGATGAAATCCTGATACTCTTAAAAACGGGTCTTCGTATTTCAGAGTTTGGCGGTCTGACACTTCCAGATTTGGATTTTGAAAATCGTCTTGTCAAGGTAGACCATCAGTTACTACGAGATACTGAAAATGGATACTACATTGAAACTCCCAAGACTAAAAGTGGCGAACGACAAGTTCCTATGGTTGAAGAAGCCTATCAAGCGTTTCAGCGAGTGCTGGCGAATCGGAAGAACCGTAAATGTGTTGTGATTGATGGTTATAGTAATTTCCTTTTTCTCAATGGGAAAGACTATCCTAAAGTGGCAAGTGATTACAATGGTATGTTGAAAAACCTTGTCAAGAAATACAATAAATATCATGAGGATAAGCTACCCCATATCACTCCACACATTTTGCGTCATACGTTCTGCACTAACTATGCAAATGCAGGAATGAACCCAAAAGCATTGCAGTACATTATGGGGCATGCGAATATAAACATGACGCTGAACTATTACGCACATGCTACATTCGATTCTGCTATGGCAGAGATGAACCGCTTGGAAAAAAAGAAACAGCAGGAACGTCTTGTTGCTTAGTAGTACAGATGAATTTACTACTAATTTACCACTTCTGACAGCTAAGACATGAGGAAATATGCAAAGAAACGTGAAGTATCTTCCTACAGTAAAAATACTCGAAAGCACATAGAATAAGGCTTTACGAGCATTTAAGAAAATATAAAAAGATAATTAGAAATTTATACTTTGTTTATACTAAAACAAACTAATAGCAAAATCTAAATGTCAAATCATTCATTAATCAATTCCTCAATTTCCTTTATCCCTTCAAACTCTCCAACACTTTCGAAAAGTTCTATAGCTCGTTTGAAATGTCTGTTGGATAATTCCGTATCTTTCAAGGCTAAATAGATTTCACCTAACCCTCTATAGCTACAAGCTTGAGAAATCACATCATCAGTCTCTAAAGATTGTTCCAATGACAGATTCATGAATGTAAGAGCCTCATCAAGATTGTTTAATTTAAATCTCACATAGCCCTGTTCGTAGTTATTCACAGCTTTCTTTAGATTATCATTTGGAAAATGCTCTTCAACTATCTTCTCTTCATCTTCAATAAGTTTTAAAGCCTTATGAAAATCCCCCTGATCTCTGTAGATCATAGCTAATTGATGTAAGCCAATGTGTTCTTTTTCTTTATCTTCATTTTGTTGCGCCAATAAAATGTATTTCTCAAAGATATGGGTACATGAAACATAGTCTTTTTCTGCTAATAATAAATATCCCATCAAATTTAAAAGACTAAAATCCGTACAGGTATCAATGGAAAAATCTTGTTCAACTAACTTTTTAGCTTCTGATATTTTTCCTTCCAGAAACAAGTTCCAAGCTGTATCAATTTTAGAGTCCATCTATTTCCCCCTTCAACTACAAACAACCTTCATAAAATAGAATCACTCAACAAGAATATATTATTCTCTATCTATTGAAGCTTAATCTTATAAACCATTAATCTGCATTAAAATAATCATAAACCTCTTTAAAGAGAGTCGGCAATATTCCTTGCTCTTCTTTGTCTAAATTATATTCAGAAACTAGCTCATCCATATATTCAAATACAGTGAAATGTTTTTTTATTCCATTCATAACAAGCGCAAATTTCAAATCATTAAGTTCAGTTTTATTAAACTCTTTTAACTTCTTCACATCAATTCTAGTGATTGGATGAGAAATACCATCTAGAGTACTGTAAATCGTTTTTCCTAGTAAATAATCTGTCGTGGTATCAAATAATTTTGCTAATTTGACAACGGCGTCTAAATTAGGCTCTAAAGTTCCATTCTCCCAACGAGAATAAGTACCTTGTTATCCACCAATCATTTCAGAAATTTGTACCTGAGTTAACTTCTTGATCTTTCTCAGTTTCTTAAGACGATCTCCAAAAGAATCATTATTAAACATTGTATCCTCTTAAATATTCTAAACAGTATAAAACGGAATTATTCCATAAGGAATATTTATTTGAAGATTAAAGATTCTATTGAGAATATTATAGCATAAAAGGAGGTAAAAGCGTATGTAGCTAGTAGTCAATTTAAAAAATTTTAATGAAGGAGATAGAATTCAACAAATAAAAAAATCTTGAAACAAATGCGCCGTTATTTCACTTATCACTATTTTTATCCTCAATTTTCATATTACTAAACACAGCAACTAAAATAGAAAAAGATAGGGCTGTAAAAACTGACTTATATTAAAAAACGAACCAGCTTGACTGATTCGTTTCGTGACTGCTAACTCCTACTTCCGATACATTTTAAATTGTAGGAAGAGGTCGCTATATTTTCCTGTCCATTTATGATCAAATTTCTCATAAACTTCTAGGTGTTTCATGGTTTCAGCATCTGGATAGAAGGCTTTGTCTTCTTTTTTCTCCTCTGGGAGTAATTCCTTAGCTGGTAGGTTTGGTGTTGAATAGCCGACATACTCTGCATTTTTAAGAGCATTTTCAGGTTTCAACATAAAGTTGATAAAGGCATAGGCTGCATCTTGGTTTTTGACTGTTTTTGGTATAACCATATTGTCAAACCAAAGGTTGCTGGCTTCTGTCGGTACCACATAGCGTAGATTTTCGTTTTTTTCTAGCATTTGGCTAGCTTCCCCAGAGAAGGTCACGCCGATAGCAGCGTTGTTCTGAATCATGTAGCCCTTCATCTCGTCCGCCACAATGGCCTTGATATTTGGAGTCAATTTGTAGAGTTTATCTACTGTCTCTTCTAACTGCTGTGGATTTTTAGAGTTGAGGCTGTAGCCAAGGGAATTAAGTCCTAGTCCCAATACCTCACGCGCCCCATCAAAAAGCATGATAGAGTTTTTATACTCTGGCTTCCAGAGATCATCCCAATGCTCAGGTGCTTCCTCTACCATGGTTTCATTGTAGACAATTCCTAAGGTTCCCCAGAAGTAAGGGATAGAGAATTTATTGCCTGGGTCAAAGGACTGGTTGAGGAACTCTGGCCCGATATTTTCAAGACCTTCAAGTTTTGAATAGTCAAGAGGTACCAAGAGGTCTTCGTCCTTCATCTTATTAATCATGTATTCACTAGGAATGGCAATATCGTAGGTCGTTCCACCCTGCTTAATCTTGGTGTACATGGCTTCGTTGGAATCAAAGGTCTCGTACTGTACTTGGATTCCTGTTTCTTCTGTGAATTTCTCCAAGAGTTCTGGATCGATATAGTCACCCCAGTTATAGATAACCAGTTTTTGACTATCTCGGCTATTGATTTTACTGTCTAGATGCGTCGCAATTCCCCATAAGACGAGGATAATCGCTACAATTCCTGCTAAAAATGAATAGAGTTTTTTCATGCTTGCTCCTCCTTCTCACGTGAGATAAAGTAATATCCAACAACTAGGATAATACTAAAGAGAAAGACAAGGGCAGACAGGGCATTGATTTCTAAGGAAATCCCCTTGCGAGCACGAGAGTAAATCTCGACTGACAGGGTTGAAAAGCCATTTCCCGTTACAAAGAAGGTCACGGCAAAGTCATCTAGCGAATAGGTAAAGGCCATGAAATAACCTGCAATGATAGACGGAGTCAGGTAAGGAAGCATGATTTCCTTGAACATCTGAAATTGACTGGCACCAAGGTCATAGGCCGCATGAATCATGTCTCCGTTCATTTCCTTGAGACGTGGCAAGACCATCAAGACCACGATAGGAATGGAAAAGGCTACATGACTAGAAAGAACGGTCAAAAAGCCAAGTGAAAACTTGAGTTGGGTAAAGAGAATCAAGAAGCTGGCACCAATCATAACATCGGGCGCAACCATGAGGATATTATTGAGTGAAAGAAAGGCTTCTTGGTATTTCTTACGAGACTGGTAGATGTAAATAGCTCCAAAAGTCCCGATAATGGTCGCTATCAAGGCTGAAAGGAAGGCCAAGAAAAAGGTCTGAGTCACAATCAACATAAGACGACCATCGCCAAACATGGTTTTAAAATGGCTCAAGCTAAAGCCTGTAAAGCTATTCATGTCGTTGCCTGCGTTAAAGGCGTAACCAATCAAGTAAAAGATAGGCAGGTAGAGGACAAGAAAGACCAGTCCTAGATATAGATTGGCAAATTTTTTCATCGTTCTCTCCTTTCCTTGGTCACCCACATGGTGATGAACATGGTCAAGATGAGAATTACACCGATGGTTGAACCCATACCGTAGTTGTCATTGGTTAGGAAGTTCTGCTCAATAGCCGTTCCCAGAGTAATAACACGGTTCCCACCAATCAAACGGGTCAGCATGAAGAGACTCAAGCTTGGAATAAAGACAGATTGAACCCCACTTCGTACCCCATTCATCGATAGAGGGAAGATGACATGGCGGAAGGTCTCCCACTTGGTCGCACCAAGGTCATAGCTGGCATTGATGAGATTGTTATCCATATCGTCCAAGACATTGAAAATCGGCAAAATCATAAAGGGAAGCTCGATGTAGCTTGCGACAAAGATAAAGGAGAAATCGGTAAAGAGCAACTGCTGTGAACCGATTCCGATAAATTCCAAAAATTGGTTAATAGAGCCATTCTGACCAAAAATTCCGATAAAGGCATAGGCTTTAAGGAGCAAATTGATCCAGGTTGGCAGGATAATCAGCATGAGCCAGAGTTGACGGTGCTTGAGACGGGTCAAAAAGAGGGCTGTTGGATAGCTGATAAGCAAGGTCACAAAGGTCACAATTCCTGCATAGAGTACAGAGTTGAAACTCATTTTTAGGTAGGTCAAGTTTTGTGACGCAAAGTAAGATTTATAATTTTCTAAACTAAACTGGCCTTCAATATTAAAAAAGGATTGTCCGAAAATCAAGACCAAGGGTGCGAGGACAAAGAGGGCAATCCAGATCATGTAGGGCACTACAAAGAGTTTAGAGCTTGTTTTCTTCATCTCTTTCCTCCTCGATTGCATTGATCAGACCTGCTTCTTGCTCTTCGATTTCTACGTACTCCTCAATACGAGCATCAAACTCTTCTTCGGTTTCGTTGAGACGCATGATATGGATGTCTTCCGGTTCAAAGTCCAGACCGATTTCCTCACCCACGATGGCCTTACGAGTCGAGTGGATCATCCATTCATTTCCAAGTTCGTCATAGGCGATAATTTCATAGTGCACCCCACGGAAGAGCTGGGTATCCACCTTAACTTGGAGCTTGCCTTCTTCAGGAAGGGTAATCCGCAAGTCCTCTGGACGAATAACAACCTCAACAGGTTCATTTGGTTTCATCCCACCATCGACCGCTTCAAATCGTTTGCCGTTAAACTCAACCAAGTAGTCCTCAATCATGGTTCCTGGCAAGATATTTGACTCACCGATAAAGGTGGCAACAAAGTGGTTAATTGGCTCGTCGTAGATGTCCACAGGTGTTCCTGACTGGACAATCTCACCATCGTTCATAACAAAAATCCAGTCACTCATAGCCAAAGCTTCTTCCTGATCGTGAGTAACAAAAACAAAGGTGATTCCCAATCGTTGTTGCAGTTCACGCAGTTCGTACTGCATGTCTGTTCTTAATTTCAAGTCCAACGCTGACAAAGGCTCGTCCAACAAAACCACACGAGGTTGGTTGATGATGGCACGTGCAATAGCCACACGCTGACGTTGTCCTCCAGAGAGTTTACGGATGGAACGTTTTTCATAACCTTCCAACTGAACCATCTTGAGAACTTCCGCTACGCGCTGCTCGATTTCTTTCTTGTCAATTTTACGCAAGCGAAGTGGAAAAGCAACATTTTCAAACACATTCATATGTGGAAACAAGGCATAGGATTGGAAGACCGTATGCACATCTCGCTTGTTGGTTGGGATGTCATTGATACGGACACCATCCAGCAAAATATCTCCTGTCGTCGCATCCAGTAAACCTGCAATGATGTTAAGGATAGTTGATTTCCCTGAACCAGACGCGCCTAGAAGAGTATAGAACTTCCCTTCTTCCAACTCAAAGTTGATATCTTTGAGAACCTTGGTGTTGCTGTCTTCAAAAACTTTAGAGACGTTTTTGAATTCAATAATTGGTTTTTTCAATTGTCATTTATTCCTTCTTTTTCATAGATTAACAGATCAGGGCTCTGTCAGGCCGCTACTACCTCGCGTAGGAGATTGAACTGCCTACATTCTTCTGCACTGACGATAGGCTTTCACCCCCTTTCCATGACATAGCAGCAGCTTTTCAACTACAGCTTCCTACTTGCTTTCACCCAAGATACGAACTTCTCTCTCAAGAGTAACGCCAGAGTGTTCCTTGACTTTTTCGATAACAGACTCAATCAAGTCCTCGTAGTCTTTAGCCGTTCCATCAGCGACATTGATCATAAAACCTGCGTGTTTTTCTGAGACTTCTACTCCACCAATACGATAGCCTTTCAAGCCAGCTTCAGAAATTAACTGACCTGCAAAATGCCCTACTGGACGCTTAAAGACCGAACCACAAGATGGATATTCTAAAGGTTGCTTGAGTTCACGTAGATGCGTCAAGCGATCCATTTCTTGCTTGATAACCGGATGGCTTCCTGGGGCTAGGGCAAATTTAGCTGATAAGACAACTGCACCAGACTCCTGAATGGCTGAATGGCGGTAACCAAAAGCCAAGTCCTTGACAGATAGGGTCTCGATTTCTCCATCCTTGGTCAAAATTTTACAAGACTGTAAGATGTGGGCAATCTCACCACCATAGGCACCCGCATTCATAAAGACAGCACCACCGACACTTCCAGGAATACCACAAGCAAACTCAAAACCAGTCAAACTATGACGGAGGGCAATGCGAGTTGTTTCAATCAAGTTAGCACCAGCCTCAGCTTCGATGGTATAGCCATCAACGGAAACATGATTGAGCTTGTCACACAAGATAACAAATCCACGAATCCCACCATCACGAACAATGATGTTGCTAGCATTTCCCAGCACCATCCAAGGGATATTTTCTTGATTGGCAAATTTGACAACGCGCGCCAACTCAAAACGATTTCGTGGAAAGACCAAATAATCGGCCTCTCCACCTACTTTTGTATAACTATAGCTATGCAAGGGTTCTTTGAAACGGATATCAATCCCTTCTAAGATTTCAAGCATGTTTTCTTTTACTGACATGACACTCTTCCTTTTACAAAATTCATTCCATTATACCATTTTTAAGACCATTTGACGACCCTAAAAAAATCTTGGGCTTATTTTAAACAAAAAAAGAGGTTTCCCCCTTTTTCTTATGATTTTTTGCAAAAGATAGCCTTGGTTCCATAGGCAACTAGGATCAGTTCAACTAGTAGAATGACTTCAACTAAGACTGGACTTGTAAGCCAGCCAACTTGGGCTAGAGATGGTGCCAGGTCAAAGAAGGCATGTAGGCCATAGGCTGCTAGGAGATAAATCCATTTCTTCTGGCGAACAGCTTGGTAAACCCAAACAGTCAAAAGCAATTGGAAACCTAGAGCCAGAATCCGTTCAAAACCAAGCAAATAAATCTGCCAGACAGAAAGTGACTGAATGGTTTTTAACATATTTTCAGACAGCAATTGCATGACCTGTGGATTCTGAGTTTGAACTGCTGAGAGAACGATGTAGAGATTAATCAAACTAGTAAGACCTAGGAAAATCAACTCCAAGCCACCATGCCCCAATCCATAAGCCAAGGCATCTGCCTTTTCCAAACTTCTCTTTTTCTCCAACCATTTGAAGAAAATAAGACGAGCAGTTTCCTCAAAAAATGCTGCCATGGCTAGGCCATAGATGATATAGACAAGCGGATGGTCTTGTAAGAGGGCAATACTACCGTCTTTTTGAGGATGCAAAACTAAGATATGCACCAGTTTTTCCAAAATCTGTGAAGAGACAAAGAAGGCTACGGCCCCTAATCCCAAAACAGCTAAATTAATCTGGTATTTCTTTTTGGCATACCAAATGCTCCCTAACAAGAAAGCTAGCAAAAGCACCATGGTAATGATAATATGAATGGTCATTTTCTTCTCCTATTCTGCCTTTTCAATATCTTTTTTCATCTCGTCAACATTGAACTTAGCAAACAAGTATTGACGGTCTTGGACTGGGAAACGTTGATCCAATTGGTCAACAGCTCCCACCTCAATAATGCCTTCCTTGATGACAAAGTCCATGACATGACCACCGAAGGTCAAATCATCTGAAATGAAGTGCAGATGGTAGCCTGCCACACTAACCCCATGGAAAATCTCTGGCGTCCAGAAACCAACGATGGTCCCCGCCACATTATCACGACTATATTCCGGTTGATGGGTTGCGACATCAGCAAACTTGGTATCTGGTGTCGACTTGGGAATCATGCGCACATGCATATGTGAAAATTCCCCACGTATCTTGATAGAGCGGAAAAGATTTTCCCCGTCATAATAAGACTCAATTCGTTCTTCCAATTCCTTGTCTGTCATCTCAAAGCGCTGGCGGAAAATGACCTCTGCCTGATGTGGTACTACTGCAGCATAAGGAATAAGGGCATCTGGTGATACTTCCACAATTTCTGGCTGATCTCCTGATCCTTTGGCCTGATAAGCCTTGCCATCTAAGACAATCAATTCCCCATCAATGGAATCCAAGGTTCCCAAACCAAGGTCACCATGCTCCAGCAATTCTCCTACTGTCATGGTACCACCATAAAGGCCTGCCATCAAAGCTCCAAGGGTATTATATTGAAATAATTTCACTGGTTCCTGCACGTTCTTATCCATTCACTTTCTTGTCTGTTATACTCAATGAAAATCAAAGACCAAACTAGGAAGCAAGCCGCAGGTTGCTCAAAGCACTGCTTTGAGGGTGTAGATAGAACTGACGAAGTCAGTAATATATATACTGCAAGGCGAAGCTGACGTGGTTTGAAGAGATTTTCGAAGAGTATTATTCTATAAATCTTACTCCTAAGTATACCACATTTGCCCCTAGATGTGAACGAGAGAAACACTCTAGACATTGCCAAGAAGGAAAAAAAAGGGTACAATGTAACAAAATCAAGGGAGGTCTGGAATGAAGAAACAAAGCAAGTACCAAGAGGTTGTTTCCTATCTAAAAAATGGTATCGAGTCTGGACGATTTTCGACGGGAAGCCGCCTGCCTTCTATTCGTCAACTGAGCCTTGACTTTCACTGTAGCAAGGATACTGTCCAACGAGCCCTGCTGGAATTACGGCACGAACAATACCTCTATGCCAAGCCCCAGAGTGGCTATTATGTTCTAGAACAAGGACAACATCAAGACCTAGAAATCGAGGTTACCGATGAACATGCCAGTGCCTATGACGATTTCCGACTCTGTGTCAATGAAACCTTGATTGGCCGAGAAAACTACCTCTTCAACTACTATGACAACCAAGAAGGTTTAGAAGACCTAAGACAGTCCATTCACCAGCTCCTCTTTGACCAAGCCCTCTACTGCAAGGCTGACCAACTGGTACTGACTTCTGGAACCCAACAAGCCCTTTTTATCCTCTCTCAAATTTCCTTTCCTAGCCAAGCTAAGGAAATCTTGGTGGAACAGCCGACCTACCATCGAATGAATCGCCTCTTGATTGCTCAGGGATTGGACTATCAAACGATTGAACGAGGCATTGATGGAATTGACTTGGAGGAACTGGAAAGCCATTTCAAGACAGGAAAGATCAAGTTTTTCTATACCATTCCTCGTTTTCACTATCCTCTGGGGCATTCCTATTCTGAGCAGGACAAACGGGCTATTCTTGACTTAGCTGCCAAGTATGGGGTCTATATCGTAGAGGACGACTATCTGGGGGATTTGGACTCTAAAAAGGGCCAGACCTTCCACTATCTGGATACAGAGGAGCTGGTCATTTATATCAAGTCCTTCTCAACCAGCCTCTTTCCAGCCCTGCGGATAACGGCACTCATCCTTCCAAATGCTATCAAGGAAGCCTTTGTGACCTACAAAAATATCCTAGACTACGACAGCAACCTCATCATGCAAAAGGCCTTATCACTCTATATTGACAGTCAATTATTTGAGAAAAATCGGCTAGCTCGCTTATCCAATCAGGAAGACTACCAAAAACAAATCAAGGAAAGACTAGCTAACACTCCTTGTCCCCTCCCTCACTTTCCCCTACACGATGGTTTATTACTAGACCTGAAACAGTATCCTAAAATTGCCAGTCTCAAGCATAGTCAACTGGGCTTAGACTTCTTTGAAGAGGCTTACTTGGATACCTGCCCTTATCAATTTGCCAAGGTATCCCTAGACAATCTGGAAAATGTTTTAAACTATTTAAAAGCAGAATTGGAATAACTTCCAACTCTGCTTTTTTCTTATTGTTCAACTTCTGTTAAGGTTGCCGCTTTTTCAAGATATTTTTGGTAGGTGCCGTCATCCTTGAGTTTTTGGATGACCTTGTCCACCACTTCTTTCAAATCAGCACTATTTTTTCTAAGGGCAACTGCATTAGCTTCGCCATCTTTCATCTTCAAGCTGACAGTTGCGACAGCTAAGTCGGCGTTTTTAGCAGCATAGCTAAGGGCAACAGGCTCATCCATGTGAACAGCATCTACTTTTCCAGCCTGCAATTCATTGACAGCTTCACCCATATTGGTTAGGGAAGTCAATTGAGCTTTTGGCAATTGTTCCTTGACCATTGATTCTGGAACAGTCCCTTTTTGGGCTGCAATATTAGCACTTTCTAGGCTAGTTAAATCCTTGTATTTTTCTACATCAGCCTTCCGAACCAAGAAACTAATCTTGTTTTCATAGTAAGGGATTGAAAAGTCAAAGACTTCTTTTCTCTCGTCAGTAGCGCTAATTCCTGCAACTGCTAGGTCAGCCTTACCAGTTTGAAGACTAGTCAAGACATTATCAAAACTCATGCTTGAAATTTCCAACTTCACCCCAAGTTCATCAGCGATAGCTTGGGCCATATCAATATCCGCACCGACTACCTGGTTTTTTCCGTCAACTAAGGATTGGAATTCAAAAGGTGCATAGTCAGGACTAGTCGCCACAACCAATTTCCCTTTTTGCTTAATGGCCTCAACAGCTGACTGAGAACCATTAGAACCCGACTGGCAAGCCACTAAGAAGAAACTTGCAAGAAAGCTACATAAAACAAATATCCATTTTTTCGATTTCATAAATAAACAACCTCTCTGTTAATTTTGTATAATTATAACGCTATCCAAGTTGCTTGTCAAGTATTTTTCTTACATTTTCATAAAATATATTTACTAAAAAATAGAAATACAGTGATTAGTTTATCTATCTATTGGGAACTTATTTTCAAAAAAATCATTTATCATATCTTGATGCTGCTGGTTTACAATTGCAATATTTTGTATGTCACTATGATCAAAAAATCCTAATTCTAAAGTTTCATCACTTGTAAAAAAATTTATAGAGATAGAAGTTTCAGATGAAACTAAATACAAGATTGTAAGAACTTGAGCCTCATCACCATTCGGATAACTGTCTGAATATTTTGTATAAACATTTAAGAGTTTTTCCACCCTCACTTCGACTCCTGTTTCTTCATAAAACTCTCGCACTAAAGCTTCTAAAGCCGATTCTCCTAATTCAAGAGCACCACCTGGTAATCCCCACGTTCCTTTATCTGCTCGTTTTTGTAATAAAATTTTTCCTGATTGACTTAATATTCCACAGGTAAAATTTAAAATAATTTTATCTTTTCCAACTTTTTTTCTGATATTCTGTATGTAGTTCATTATTCACCTCTGACAAAGTAAACTATCTATACAATGAAAGCTTACTGTATTAAAAAGTAAGCTTTCACAATAATTTTATCCTTTGAATACTTTATAGTTCGACAATCTTACCTGTTTCAAAGTAAACAACCCATTCACAGATATTCTTGGCATAGTCTCCAATGCGTTCCAAGAAGGCAATCACTTGGAAGTAATCACGGCCTGTAACGATAGCATCTGGATTTTTCTTAATTTCTTCTGTAGCCAAGTCACGAATACTATCAAAGTAATGGTTGATTTTTTCGTCCATGGCTGCTACTTCATAGGCCTGGTCTACTGAACCATTCAGATAGAGTTCAAGGGCTGCTTCTACGAAGTTCTTGACATCACGACCCATTCTCTTGATTTCTTCTTCAACAGCTGGGATACGTTGCTCCCCCTTCATACGAATGGCTGCTCTTGCAATGGAAACAGCATGGTCCCCCATACGTTCCAAGTCTGATACAGCCTTCAAGACTGTTAGAACAGTACGCAAGTCCTGAGAAACCGGTTGTTGAAGGGCAATCATTTCAAATGATTTCTTCTCCAATTTCACTTCGTATTCGTTTACTTCTGCATCATCTTCGATAACTTCCTTGGCCAAATCACGGTCATGCGTAACAAAGGCACGCACTGTCCGATTGATTTGGGATAGCACTTCTTGTCCCATAGCATAGAACTGGTTGTGCAATTTCTCCAAATCTTCTTCAAATTGAGAACGTAACATCATTTATCTCCTTATCCAAATTTTCCTGAAATATAATCTTCTGTTTCCTTGTGTTGTGGGTTTAGGAACATCTTCTTGGTATCGTTAAACTCGATTAAATCTCCATCTAGGAAAAATCCTGTCTTGTCAGAAATACGAGAAGCTTGTTGCATGGAACGCGTAACCAAGAGCATGGTATATCTATCTTTTAGACCATACAAGGTTTCCTCAATCTTACCAGCCGAGATAGGGTCCAAGGCTGAAGTCGGTTCATCCAAGAGAATGATTTTAGGACTTGTTGCCAAGACACGGGCAACACAGACACGTTGCTGTTGTCCACCTGAAAGCCCGATAGCTGAATCATGCAGGCGATCCTTGACCTCATCCCAGATAGAAGCTCGTTGCAAGGCTTTTTCTACCGCTTCATCCAGAACCTGCTTGTCCTTAACTCCATTGATACGAAGCCCATAAACAACATTTTCGTAGATAGACATAGGGAAAGGGTTTGGTTGTTGGAAAACCATACCAATTTCCTTCCGCAATTCAACTGTATCTGTACGTGGACTGTAAATGTTGTGGCCGTTGTAAACCACCGAACCAGTTGTAGTCACCTCTGGATTAAGATCCCCCATACGGTTGATAGCCTTGAGGAGGGTTGACTTCCCTGATCCAGATGGACCGATTAAGGCTGTAATTTCCTTAGGTTGGAAAGATAGGGAAACACTATTCAAGGCCTTTTTTTGATTGTAGTAAACGGACAGGTCTGACACCTGTAAAATCGCTTCTGTCATACTGTTTCCTTTCTATCCAAAGTGTCCTGTTACGTAGTCATTGGTTGACTGTAGTTTGGCATTTTGGAAAATATTAGAGGTCTTATCGTACTCTATCAAGTCCCCCAAGTAGAAAAATCCTGTGTAGTCACTAGCACGCGCAGCCTGCTGCATGCTGTGGGTCACGATGATGATGGTAAAGTCCTTCTTTAATTCCAGCATGGTTTCTTCCAGCTGAGCTGTCGCAATCGGATCCAAGGCTGACGCCGGCTCATCCATCAAGAGGATATCTGGCTTGACAGAGATGGCACGAGCAATACAGAGACGTTGCTGCTGACCACCAGATAGAGTCAAGGCTGACTTGTGCAAATCGTCTTTGACCTGGTCCCAAAGGGCAGCTTGACGAAGAGAGGTTTCTACAATTTCATCCAAGACTTGCTTGTCCTTAACCCCTGCACGTTCATGGGCAAAAGTGATATTGCGATAGATAGACTTGGCAAAAGGATTTGGGCGTTGGAAGACCATTCCGATGTGCTTACGCATTTCATAAACGTTGATTTCTGGACGGTTGACATCAATCCCTTGATAGAGAATTTGACCTGTTACCTTGGCAATATCAATGGTATCATTCATACGATTGAGACTGCGGAGGTAGGTTGATTTCCCTGAACCAGAAGGGCCAATTAAGGCTGTAATTTTATTTTTTTCAAATTGCATATCGATGCCCTTGATGGATTCATTTTTACCGTAGTAAACATGTAAATCCTTAGTAGAGAGGGCCACTTTCTCTTCAGGAAAGGTGATGATATGCTTTTCATCCCAATTATATTTTGACATGGCTTCTCCTTTAGGCAGCGGTTAATTTCTTATGTAGGTAGCTTCCGAGTTTGCGAGCTCCAAAGTTAAAGATGAGGATAAAGATAAGGAGCACAGCTGCAGAACCTGCTGATACGATAGTTCCATCAGGAATGGTTCCTTCGCTATTGACTTTCCAGATATGGACAGCCAAGGTTTCTGCTTGACGGAAGATAGAAATTGGGCTGGTCACACTGAGAATATTCCAGTTAGACCAGTCAAGGGCTGGAGCAGATTGTCCTGCTGTATAGATGAGAGCAGCCGCCTCACCAAAGATACGGCCAGAGGCCAAGACAACCCCCGTTACAATACCTGGTAGGGCTTCTGGAATGACCACATGGACCACAGTCTCCCAACGAGAAATCCCAAGGGCCAGACCAGCCTCACGTTGCGTATGGTGAACGTGTTTCAAGCTATCTTCAACATTACGAGTCATCTGAGGCAAGTTAAAGACTGTCAAGGCCAAGGCACCTGAAATGATTGAAAATCCATACTCAAACTGAACTACAAAGATCAAGTAACCAAAGAGACCTACAACCACTGATGGGAGTGAAGACAAGATTTCAATACAGGTTCTGACAAAGTTGGTTACAGGACCTTTTTTAGCATATTCGGCTAGGAAAATCCCAGCTCCCATAGATAAGGGAACAGAAATAATCAAGGTAATGACCAAAAGGAAGAAGGAATTATAGAGCTGAATTCCAATCCCACCACCTGCTTGGTAAGAAGATGATTTGCCAGTCAAGAAAGACCAAGAGATGTGGGGCAAACCACGAACCAAGATATAAAGAATCAAGGATGCCAAGATGGCAACGATGATTCCTGCAATCGAGTAGAGGACAGCTGTTGCAATTTTATCTAATTTCTTAGCGTGCATAGTTTTTCTTTCCTCTTTCTTTCGTAATCAATTTAATCACACTGTTGAAGGCCAAACTCATCAAAAGCAAGACTAAGGCCAGTGACCAGAGAACGTTATTGTCAACTGTTCCCATAACCGTATTTCCAATACCCATGGTCAACACAGAGGTCAAGGTCGCAGCAGGTGTTGTCAATGAAGTTGGGACAACGGCTGAGTTTCCAACTACCATCTGAATGGCCAAGGCCTCACCAAAGGCACGCGCCATCCCAAAGACCACTGCTGTGAAAATCCCTGAACGCGCTGCCTTCAAGGTCACGCGCCAGATGGTTTGCCAACGAGTGGCTCCCATAGCCAAACTAGCTTCTCGGTAGTGACGAGGCACCGCACGCAAGCTATCGGTTGTCATAAAGGTTACCGTCGGTAAAATCATGACAAAGAGAACGAAAATCCCTGACAAAATCCCAAAACCAGTTCCACCAAAGATACTACGAACAAAGGGAACTACGACCTGCAAACCGATAAATCCATACACGACGGAAGGAATCCCGACTAGCAATTCAATAGCTGGTTGCAAGATTCTAGCACCTTTTGGTGAGACTTCGGTCATAAAGACTGCCGCACCAATGGCAAAAGGAGTTGCGATAAGAGCTGAAAGGATTGTGACAATAAAGGAACCCAAAATCATGGGAAGGGCACCAAATTGTTTACCTGAAGGATTCCAAGTTTGTCCAAAGAGGAAATCAAAGATGTTGACCCCATTGACAAAGAAGGTCGACAAGCCTTTTTGGGCTACGAAAATCAAAATCATGGCCACGATGATGACAATCAAAGACAGACAGGCAAAGGTCAAGCCTTTTCCTAGTTTCTCTAAACGAGAGTTCTTTGAGGGAGAAAGTAATTTTTTAGCTAATTCTTCTTGATTCATTAGTGACTCCCTTCTAGTGCTGTTACCGTTCCAACAGCATCTTTTTCAACCTTCATTTCCTTGACAGAAATATAGCCCATTCCCTTAACGATTCCGCTTTGCGCTTCATCTGAGAGGACAAAGTTGAGAAATTCTGCCACCAATTCATTTGGCTGACCTAGGGTGTACATATGTTCATAAGACCACAAAGGCCAGTTATTGCTTGTAACATTTTCTGCAATCGGCTCATAGCCATTCAACTTCATGCGTTTAACTGAGTCATCCACATAGGCAAAGGCTAGATAAGAAATGGCTCCTGGTGTCTGGGAAACAATGTTTTTGACCATCCCATTTGAATCCTGTTCTTGACTCTGAATGGCAGATTGGCCATCCATAACAACACTATCAAAGGTGGCACGCGAACCAGAACTTGCTGCACGGTTGATAATAGAGATGGCTAGGTCTTTCCCACCGACTTCTTTCCAGTTGGTCACTTGACCTGTGAAGATGCTTCGGAGTTGTTCAGTTGTCAGATTTTCAACGTCAACTTCCTTATTTACAATGACTGCCAAGCCCGCTACGGCAACCTTGTGGTCCACTAGAGCAGAAGCGTTGATACCGTCTTTTTCCTCGGCAAATACGTCTGAATTTCCTACATCAACAGCTCCAGACTGAACCTGAGACAGACCTGTACCAGATCCTCCACCTTGGACGTTAACTGTTTTTCCAACGTGCATAGAGCCAAATTCATCTGCTGCTGCTTCGACCAAGGGCTGAAGAGCCGTTGAGCCAACAGCTGTCATGGATTCTCCACGATCAATCCAGCTAGCACATCCCGCCAAAGAACCTGCTAGCAAAAGAGCCGCAAGGGATAGAGCGAGTTTTTTCCTTTTTTTCACTGTTTTTCTCCTTGAAAATAATGGTGAATGCTGTGAATTTTTTCAACTATTTATTTATGTTTTTCTTTTTTAAAATTGAGAGCAAACTGAAGTTGATAGCTTAATTTTACTAGAAATTTGCTCAGTTGCCGTCTCCACCAATTTTGACTTAAAATGAAAGACAATTTGAAAAAAAATCCATACTTCCACTATAACATAGACAAGCTACTTTGACTAGCATTTTCACTTGAATCTGAGACCTTTTGGAAAATAGTTTTTCAAAACATTTCCAGTCACCTTTCCAAAGCCCAAACCATTTCCTTGAACCAAAACTTGGTACCAACCATTTGGCAGACTTTCCGCCAACTGAACGGTTTCTCCAGCCACATACTTTACAAATTCCTCTTGATCAATTTCAACCGACTGCTTGACCTGACTCGGTTTCAAGGCTAGACCAAGAGCAAAACTAGGCTCAAAACGTTTCTTCTTAAAAGTACCCAAATGCAGTCCATTGCGAGCAATCTTGAGCTTCCCTAAATCTGGCAAGAATTCTGGCAAGAGATAAAGTTGGTCACCAAAAGTCTGCAAGATTCCCCTTAGATTGATTTTCAAGTGTTTTTGGGCAAATTCCTGCCACAAAGTAACTTGTTCTCGGCTGAGATTGCTCTTACTTGCCTTACATTTAGGAGCTGGATTGTCACCTTTAAATTGTAAATGAGCGACAAACTGCCCCTCTCCCTTAAAATGATGAGGATACATCCGAGCCGTTTCTGGCAGGTCAATACCAGCTACCATTCCATTGATATGCTCTACTGGTAACAAATCAAAATCATACTCTTCCAGTAGCCAATTGACTATTTCTTCATTTTCCTCGGGGGCCCAGGTACAGGTCGAATAAACCAGACGACCACCTTCAGCTAGCATGGTTACTGCATCTTCCAGAATTTCTCTTTGCAAACTAGCACATTGACTTGGATAATCTAAGCTCCAATAGTCCATAGCATCTGGTTGCTTACGGAACATCCCTTCACCAGAGCAAGGGGCATCAAGGACAATGAGGTCAAAATATCCTTTAAAAACCTTGGCCAAGCGGTCTGCAGATTCATTGGTCACCACGACATTTGTCGCTCCAAAGCGCTCCATGTTTTCTACTAAAATCTTAGCCCGTTTGCTTGAAATTTCATTGGAAACCAGGATACCCTCCCCTGCTAGATAGGCTGCCAGCTGAGTTGATTTTCCACCCGGTGCAGCGGCCAAATCCAAGACTTTCATACCAGGACTGGGCTGGGCTACCTGAGCCACCATCTGAGCAGCGGGTTCTTGCGAATAAACCAAACCTGTAGCATGTTCCGGAGATTTCCCAGACACCTTCCCGTAGTAGCCCCAAGGGGTTTGAGGAATGGGATCAGAAAAGGAAACTGGCGCTTCTTTTAAAGGATTGACCCGAAAAGCCGAAACCGCTTCCTCCTTAAAAGAGGCAAGAAAATCTCTTGCCTCATCTCCTAGTATCTCTTCATATTTTTCAACAAATCCTTCTGGAAATTGCATTTAAGTTCTTTTCCTTTCGTAAATATAGGACTGAATTTCCTCCTGCATCTCAAGAGGTAGCATCATGACCGGTTGTCTGGTTTGAAAATTAGGAGTTTCACCAGAAAGAGTCACAATCCGATAGCCCAGACTTTCCCCTAAAATACTAGCAGCAGCATAATCCCATGGTTGCAGATAAGTAACATAGGTCAACAAACGTCCTGACAAAATCTTGGCAAAACTAATGGCCGCACTCCCATAGACACGAACACCGAGGACCGCTCGACCCAAATCAGCCAGCCCCCATTCATTGGTTTCTATCATACCACTATTCCCTGCAATGAGAAAATCTCCAAGTGGTTTAGTTTTAAAAGGAGCTAGGGGCTTATCGTTTCGGCAAACCGGAAATTCCCCACCACCGTGGTAACAATCCCCTTTGACCACATCATAAATCAGACCAAACTGGCCTTGACCATTTTCAAAATAAGCCATCATGACAGCAAAATCTTCCTGCTGGGCGACAAAATTATTGGTCCCATCAATCGGATCAATGACCCAAACCTTTCCCTCTTGAACCGAGGCTCGCAGACAACCTTCTTCAGCGCAAATCTTATCCTCAGGATAACGGGACAAAATCTCACCAACCAAGAGTTCCTGAACTTCCTTGTCCAGTTTGGTCACCAAATCTGTTGGAGAGGACTTGGTTTCAACACGCAAGTCTTCCTGCATATGGTCAAGGATGTACTGGCCCGCTCTCTTAACAAGCTCTTTGGCAAATTCAAATTTACTTTCCAAGAGAAATCTTCCCTTCCACTTTTTCCTTGGCAGTCTGAACTGCTCGGTAAAGCGAATAGCCACTAACTGTTTCAAATTCTCGTCCCAAACGTTTCTCTTCGCTCTTGCTTGGCACGACCGTTTTGAATCTCTTATAGGAGTCCAGTAACTTTTTAGCCTCTACCTTGCCCTCATAGGCAGCTTCAACATCATTAAAAAAAGAAAGCACTGAAGCAAGTTCTTCAGTGCTCCACGACAAATCTAGTGGGTAACTATACTGTTTGTTCATTAACTAATACCAGCTCTCATTCTTGCTTCTTTTAGTTCTTGCTTACGGTAACTACGAGGGAGAAAAGCACGAATCTCATCTTCATTAAAACCGATCTGCATACGTTTGGCATCGATAATAATTGGACGACGTAAAAGACTTGGATACTGCTCAATCAAATGAAGCAATTCCGATACCGAAATACTCTCTACATCAATATTCAATTTTTGAAAAATTTTTGAACGAGTTGAAATGATGTCATCAGTACCATTTTCGGTCAAGGAAAGGATGTGTTGCAATTCTTTTCTTGTTAAAGGACTGGTCATAATATTGTGCTCCTCAAAGGGCACCTTATGTTTTTCTAACCAGGCCTTTGCCTTACGACATGAAGTACAGCTCGGTGATAGAAATAGTGTAATCATGCTTTTCTCTTCTTATCTATACTTTGCTAGTTCTATTATACAAAAAAATAAAGCGCTTGACTAGAGATTTTTAGAAAAAAAGCCTATTTTTTCAAGAAAAATAGACTGTTTGCGAACGACTGAGGCAATGTAGATTTAGTTAATTCACTCTTAACGATAGTTTCGAATCACATACTTAATTTATTTATGCAAACCAGAAACATCCTTAGTATTACTGCTTACGGCTTTTCAGGTATAGAAAACCAAAGAAGCTTTCATAAAGGGCGAAAAAGAGGAGGAAGGCATGGAGGAAAAAGGTCTCTGGCAAAATCAGAATCACTGGATCCTTGGCTGGATCAAAAAGCCAGGTATCATCTCCCACAAAGAGAATTTGATGGAAAAGAGTAAAGAATTGGTCAAAACCAATCAAAACTCCCCCAAGCCCAATCAGCAAAGGTAAGACCACTAGAGCCAGAAGCCCTTTACTAAATAGAGATAAAAAGCCCTTTTTCACAATTCCTTTTACAAAGACATAGAAACTTGGCAGTGTCACTAGGGCAACTAGCTGCACCAAGTGAAAGAGGTTCTTCACCACCGCAAAATGGTGCAGACCAGCTGCTGACGAACGAAATTCTGGCATCTCTAGAACCTGACTAAAAGGATTGGTCAGGTAATTCATCAAGATATGAAAGTTGTACTGAATGGTTTCTGGTTTTAAATAGACCCGATTCGTTAAATTCAGCCACTGAATTTCCAATGGATAAACAATCCAAGCCAGATAAATAGTCAGAAGGATTGAGAGGGACAGGAGAAAGAGCATAGAGGCCCAAAAGGTCAGTTTAGTTTTCATCAAAATCCCACTCCGCAAGGCTAGAAACCACATGAGTCGGTGCGATTGGCAGGTCTGCTACTTCTTCTGCCTTAGTAAAACCTGTCGTCACCAAGAGCGTTGGAATGCCATTGTCAATCCCTGCTCGGATATCTGTTAAGTAGTTGTCCCCGACCATAATCAACTCTTCCCGTTCCAAGCCTAAGTGCTCAACTGCCTTATCCATAATGATGGCATTTGGTTTTCCGATATAAACAGGCTTCACTCGTGTTGCTACTTCAAGCAGGGTAATCAGTGAACCAGCACCTGGCAAAAGACCGCGTTCTGTCGGGATGTTGAGATCAGGATTGGTTCCAATAAAGTGAGCTCCCTTTTGAATCGCAAGAGTTGCTGTGGCAAATTTTTCATAGTCGACTTGCCAGTCCAGTCCTACTACCACATAGGCTGGATTTTCCTTGTCTTCCACATAACCAGCCACCTTGATGGCTTCCTTAAGCCCTGCTTCTCCGATGACGTAGACCGTCTTTTCCAGTCCCAAGTCGTTCATATAGTCGATAGTTGCCAAGGTCGCTGTGTAGACAGTCGATAGGGGCGTATCGATATTAAAATTCTGAGCCAGCATCTCCTGAACACTCTCTGGAGTGCGGGTTGTATTGTTGGTTACAAAGAGATAGGGAATATCACGCTTTTGCAATTCATGGACAAAAGCCTCTCCTGCTGGGATTCGGTCTTTCCCCTTATAAATCGTTCCGTCTAAATCAATTAAATAGCCTTTATATTTCATCTATTTCTCCCTAATCCTTTTTTATTTCTTGCCAAGTGATGATAGCTTGGGCATTAGTAGCCCCGTCACTTATAATTTCATGCTTACTTTCCAGTCCAGACCGTTCAACAGCCGATGTAATCACCCCACCTGGTCGAACTTCCTTGACATACTTGAGATTGATTTTCTTGGGAATATATTGGGTCAAAAAATCAGCTCCCATGACCTCAAAAATCCAGTCCAAGTATTTACTGTTATTAACATGACCATTCATATCCAAGTCGTAAAAACGGACATGGTAATCCTTGCTGATTGGCTCGTTCAAGGACTCATACTTTGGTCCGCGGATAAGTTTTTTATCAAAATCAGACTGGTAAGGAGCCACAATCTCAGGTTCGACAGCATGGACTTTTCGACTATCTCGGTCCATCAGAACAAAAGTCGCTATCATGTGGATGAGTTCCCGTCCCTCTTCATCATAAATAGTAAAGCGACGGTAGCAAAAGAGCCGATTGTAGCTCAAAGCTTCCGTTTCGATAGTGATTTCTTCTGCAAAACGAGGCAAACGAACCACCTCAATATCATAATCTGTGATAATCCAGACCAGATTATGCTCTTCCAAAATAGTCTTATCACTAACACCCAACTCAATCGACTGCATCCCTGAAACTTGCAGGGACAGTAAAATCACATCTGGAAGTTTAATATGACCATTCATATCAGCCATATCAAAAGGAATTTTCATTTTCATTTGATAAGTTAAGCCCATCATCCTACTCCAAAATAAATCGTTCTGCTACGGTGTCTCCTAAAAAGAGACCTCTTTTTGTCATGCGCACGCGATCACCGTCTATTTGCATGAGACCTTGTTGAACCAAATCTCTGACAATTTCTCCATAAAGTCCATCAAAAGACCTTCCAAATTTTTCCTCAAATCGCGCTATAGAGACCCCTGATTTCTTGCGAAGCCCCAAGAACATTTCTTCTTCCATTTGCTCCTTTTGGCTCAGGTGCTCTTCTGTAACACGAGCATTGCCTTCCTCAACTGCATTAAGATAATGACGAATGGGACCATGATTTTTATAGCGCACTCCATCTACATAACCAGATGCCCCAGCACCGATGCCATAGTATTCAGCATTGTCCCAGTACATGAGATTGTGACGACTTTCAAAACCAGGCTTTGAGAAATTGGAAATCTCATAATGCTCAAAACCAGCTCGTTCAAGCTCTGCAATGATGTACTCAAACATCTCCGCTTCCAGTTCCTCCTTAGGCAGAGGCAATTTCCCTCGTCGCATACGGTTCATAAAGACCGTATGATTTTCCAAAATCAAGCTATACAAACTCATATGGGGAATATCAAGTCCAATGGCCTTAGCCACATTTTCCTTGACCTGCTCCATGGTCTGACCAGGCAGTGCATAAATCAAATCGATGGAGATATTGTCAAAACCAGCCAGTTTCAGACGGTCGATATTTTCATAAATATCCTTCTCCAAATGACTGCGCCCAATCTTTTTCAGCATTTTGTCGTCAAAGGTTTGCACACCTAGTGAAACACGATTGACAGCCGAGTTTTTCAAAACAGCTATCTTATCTGCATCCAAGTCGCCTGGATTGGCTTCAATGGTCAACTCTTCTAAGACAGACAAGTCCAAGTTTTTAGTCAAGCCCTTCAATAACACCTCCAGTTGAGAAGCTGACAAAGCTGTCGGTGTGCCACCACCGATATAGAGGGTTCGCAACTTTTGAATATCATAAGATTGAAACTCTTCTAACAGATGTTCCAAATAACTATCTACCGGCTGATTCTTGATAAAAACTTTTGAAAAGTCACAATAATAACAAATCTGGGTACAAAACGGGATGTGCACATAGGCTGACGTTGGTTTTTTCTGCATAGTACTTATTATACCACAAAGACAGGCTACGAGAAAAAAATCACCATCCCCAGAAACATAGTCCGTCCAGAGATGGTGATGGTTTATTCTTCTGTTATGTCAATAACAATCTCTTCTGATTCATCAAGAGTTTCGGCTTTTTCTTGCCATTGTTCCTTGAGATTATTGAATTGCTTTTTTGATGCTTCTGTCGCTTGACGAGCACATGATTTGGCTTGAGCAAGTACACTGTCCACAGTGATTTCACCTGACTCAACCTGTTCTTTGGTTTTAAGAACAAAATCTGTAGCCTGCTCCTTGACTTCTGTCAGTTTTCCACAGACCTGCTCCTTGGCATACTCAGGATCTTCTCTCAAATCATCTAGAAAATCTTGAGCCTGACTGCAAACTTGTTTGCCCTTGTCGCTTGTTAAAAACAAGGCGAGAGCTGCACCTGAAACGGTTCCTAAAAGGATTGAGGATAGTTTACCCATAAGAATTCTCCTTTTTTATTTTTTGAAAAATTTACTTGCTACACGAAGAGCTGACAAACTTGCACCAGTCTTAAGTGTTTTTGAACCAGCTGAAGAAGCTTTCTTGCTCAAGACACGCGCATGGTCATTGAGGTCTGAAACAGATAGAGATAAATCTGCCACTGCACTAAAGAGTGGATCAATCGTTGCCACCTTGACATTGATATCATCTGCCAAGACATTGACCTTAGCCAGCAATTCATTGGTATGATGCAAGGTCACATCCACATCTGAAGTCAAGGTTTTAATCGTCTTCTCTGTTTCATCGATAACACGTCCAAGCTTTTGTACAGTAATGATTAAATACACTAAAAATACAATCAAAGCAAGGGCTACAAGAATATATGCAACTTCTAACATTTAATTTTCCTCCTCTGTAATATAGTAAGGGGCCTTCTTTCGATTTTGATATAGAATGATAAAAATACCCAGTCCGATAAGAACAACTGAAAGCCATTGAGACACTCGAAGGCCAAAGAACATGAGACTATCTGTCCGCATGCCTTCAATGACCATACGACCGAAACCATACCAAATCAAGTAAAAGGCAGTGATATGACCTCGTCTGAGACTCTTCCATTTTCGTCTGAATATCAAAATTAAAGTAAATCCAAGTAGATTCCATAGAGACTCATAAAGGAAGGTCGGTTGACGGTAGCTCCCCTCAATATACATCTGGTCACGGATAAAGCCAGGTAGATAATCCAGATTATCCACTGCTGCACCATAAGCTTCTTGGTTAAAGAAATTGCCCCAGCGACCCAAACTTTGGGCTATCATGACGCTAGGCGCCGCAATATCTAGAAAATCCCAAGTGTTAATGAGTTTACGATCAGCAAAGATGTAGAGCACAAGGGCACCAGTTATCAAACCACCGTAAATGGCCAAACCACCATTCCAAATGGCAAAAATTTCTCCCAAGTTCTGACTATAGTAATCAAAACGGAAAATAACATAATAGAGACGTGCTCCTAAAATAGCCAAAGGAAAAGCTATCAGGATGAAATCTAAAATATCGTCTGGTATGATCTTCTTTCTAGGTGCTTCTTTCATGGTCAAATAAACCGCAAGAATCAAGCCTGTCACAATACACAAGGCATACCAACGAATGGCTAGAGGGCCTAGATGAATAGCAATTGGATCAAGCATTAGGCACCTCGTTTTGAGCAATAAGATTGGTCAAGCGTTCTTCGAACAAACGAGTCGCATCAAAGCCCATTTCCTTGGCACGATAATTCATGGCAGCAGCCTCAATCACAACAGAGATATTCCGACCTGTTTTAACTGGGATGCGGATACGCGGAATAGATACGCCAGCAATTTCTAATTCTTCAGCATTGTTTCCAAGACGATCAAATGTCTTGTGCGTATCGTAATTTTCCAAGTAAACAGCCAACTGGACTTGTGAAGAATCCTTGACAGCACTGGCACCGTAGAGACTCATAACATCGATAATCCCGACCCCACGAATTTCAATCAAGTGTTTCAAGATTTCAGCTGGTTCACCCCAAAGAGTAATCTCATCCTTAGCAAAGATATCGACACGGTCATCTGCAACCAAGCGGTGACCACGTTTGACAAGCTCTAGACCTGTCTCACTCTTACCGATTCCACTATCTCCTTGAATCAAGACACCCATCCCATAGATATCCATCAAGACCCCGTGCACACTGGTACGTTCCGCCAAACGAGAATCCAGATAACTAGATAACTCTCCAGACAAACGACTAGTAGCTGTACGGCTGGTTAAAATGGCAATCTTACAATCTCTAGCTGCCTTTAACATTTCCTCTGGAACCACCAAACCACGGGCAACAATGACCGCAGGTGTCTCAGGTAAAAACATTTTTTTCAAGACTTGGTAACGATTATGAGAGGACATTGAAACAAGATAGGACCATTCCTTCATCCCCAAGAGCTGGATCCGCTCTGGCGTATAGTAGTCAAAATAGCCCGTCATTTCAAGACCAGGTCGCGTAATGTCCGCGGTATTGATTTCCTTTTCAAGTAATTCTGGTTCGCCATAGACAATGTCTAGTCTAAGCTTTTCAATCACTTCTTTTACTAAAACCGACATCATTTCCTCCTTCAAATGAGTTCTTCTCTCTATTATATCAAATTGTAGGAGTATATTAGAGATTTTTGCAGGCTTTGGAGTATTTATTTATACTCAATGAAAATCAAAGAGCAAACTAGGAAACTAGCCGCAGGCTGTACTTGAGTACGGCAAGGCGACGTTGACGTGGTTTGAATTTGATTTTCGAAGAGTATTAAAAGAAAAAGACTAGATTTCTCCAGCCTTTCATTTCAATTAGAATTTTTTACGTTTACGAGCTGCTTCTGATTTACGTTTACGTTTTACAGAAGGTTTTTCATAGAATTCACGTTTGCGTGTTTCTTGAAGAGTACCAGCTTTAGTAACCGCACGTTTGAAACGACGAAGTGCGTCGTCAAGAGATTCATTCTTACGTACTACTGTTTTAGACATTTTTTCACTCCCTTCAAGTTCAAGATCTATTCTATTTTACACGTAAAAGGAATAATTGTCAAGAAAAAATCCGGTTTAATTTTGATTTTTTCTTCCATTTATACAAGTCTTGAAAGCATTAAATAGAAAAACTGAAGGGTGCTGATTTTTTATTTTTCTAACAAGCTGAGCGCTTCAGCATCTGCGATAATCGTCACATCAGGGTGATTTTGTAGGCTACTTGCAGGTAGATTCTCAGTCACTGGACCAGACACGGTTCCAGCAATGGCTTCTGCTTTCGACTCACCGTAAGCAAAGAGAAGGATTGACTTGGCATCCAAGATATTTTTAATCCCCATTGAAATGGCTTGGGTTGGAACGTCTTCAATCTTGTCAAAGAAACGTGCGTTTGCTTCGATAGTAGACTGGTCCAGTTCGACTAGATGCGTTTGACTGTCAAAAGGAGTACCAGGTTCATTAAATCCAATATGTCCATTGCGACCGATTCCCAAGATTTGGAGGTCAACTGGATGGTCAGCCAAAATTTGGTTGTAGCGTTCAACTTCAGCTTCAGCATTGTCCTTAACCCCACGAGGCAAGAAACTTTCTTTAAATGTTTTTTGGTTAAACAAGTTTTCTTGCATGAAGTAACGATAAGACTGTGGGTTGTCCCCGTCAAGCCCTACATACTCATCAAGGTTGACACTGGTTAGATTTGAAAAATCAAGGTCGCTCTCAACAATTTCCTTGTAAAATTCAAGTGGGCTACTTCCTGTCGCAAGTCCTAGAGTTTGAGCTCCATTAGCCAATTTTTCTTTCAAAATCTCAAAAGCAACTTTTCCACCTTCGACTTGGTTTTCAACTTTAATAACTTTCATCTTTTCATCCTCCGTTTTAATCTATATTCATTATATGGTATAGACCAATTTTTGTCAAGTGAAAACGATTTATTTTCTAAAAAAGAGCGACTATACTTGAAACATGTTATAATGGATAGGATTAGAACTTAGAAAGAATGAACAGATATATGAATACAGCTGATTTTGATTTCCACTTACCCGAGGAATTGATTGCCCAAACGCCCCTTGAAAAACGAGATGCTTCCAAACTCCTCATTGTCAACCGTGATACTGGAGAAATGCAGGATAAACACTTCCACTCTATTATTGATATGCTGGAACCTGGTGACGCCCTTGTTATGAACGACACCCGAGTTCTCCCTGCCCGCCTCTATGGTCAAAAGGAAGAAACTGGAGGTCATGTGGAACTTCTCCTGCTTAAAAATACTAATGGAGATGAGTGGGAAGTTCTGGCTAAACCTGCCAAACGTCTCAAGGTCGGTACTCGTGTCAGCTTTGGTGATGGCCGTCTCAGCGCTGTCGTTACGGAAGAATTGACCCACGGGGGCCGTATTGTCCGCTTTGAATACCAAGGAATTTTCCTGGAGGTCTTGGAAAGTCTGGGTGAAATGCCACTACCGCCTTATATCCATGAAAAACTAGATGACCGTGAACGCTATCAAACCGTTTACGCCAAGGAAAGTGGTTCTGCTGCTGCACCAACTGCTGGACTACACTTCACTAAAGAATTGCTGGCAGAAATCCAAGCCAAGGGTGTTCATCTGGTCTATTTGACTCTCCATGTCGGACTCGGAACCTTTAGACCTGTTTCTGTGGACAATCTGGATGAACACGAAATGCACTCAGAATTCTACCAGCTTTCTGAGGAAGCAGCTGCAACCCTTCACTCTGTTAAAGAAAACGGTGGTCGCGTCATCGCTGTTGGAACCACTTCTATCCGCACCCTGGAGACTATTGGTTCCAAGTTTGATGGACAGATCCAAGCAGATTCTGGCTGGACCAATATCTTTATCAAACCTGGATACGAATGGAAGGTTGTAGACGCCTTCTCGACCAACTTCCACCTGCCAAAATCAACTCTGGTCATGTTGGTTTCTGCCTTTGCAGGCCGTGAATTGGTCTTAGACGCTTATCACCATGCCATTCAAGAACACTACCGCTTCTTTAGTTTTGGCGATGCCATGTTTATCTATTAATTTATATAATCAAAAAACGCATATTATCAGGCAATAAAACCTTGATAGTATGCGTTTTGTTATAGATAAAAAATAAATTAGTCTGTTCTCAAGCTCGTATCTTTCAAACTCTGAACACTGGCATTGATCACCGCACCGACAATCAAAATCTTAGCGATGAGAATAAACCAGAACATCATGACCACCACGACGACGGAACTGAAAAAACGGACGTCCACTAGGTGATTGACATAATTGTTGACATAGACTGAAAAGATATTAAGTAGTAAGACCAGAGTCAGCATGACAAAGGAACTACCTGGCAATACATGTCGAATCCTTCGCACCTTAACATTGGGCAGGAAATAATAAAGCATGACCAAGATTGCAAAAATCAAAGCATAGACCAAGGGACCTGTTAGGTCTTGCAGATAATCAAAGAGAGGACTATCCGATTTCCAGTAACTTTTGATAAGGTTGAGGAGCATGCGACCAAAGACACTGAGAAATAGAGCTAAGGCAAAGAGAATCTGCAAGCCAAAACTGACAAACAAACTCATGAGCTGATGGGAAATCATTCCACGATTTTTTGCTACTCCGTAAGCTTTATTAAAGGCTTTCTGTAGGAAATTCATGGATTTTGAAAAGGTCCAGAGAGCTGACAAAACCGCAAAACTCAATAAGCCTGTTGAAGGTTGGGTTAGCACTTCTGTGATAATCTTTGCCACCACATCATACATGCTTTCCGGCAAGAATTCATTGACAACCTTTAAAAAATTAGAAACTGGAATCCGAAAATAAGGGAGGATATTAACCACCACCAAAAGAAGTGGAAAAATCGAAATCAACCAATAGTAGGCTACAGCAACACTGGTCAACTCACTATCTGATGCTTGATAATAATGCAAAAAAGCTTTTACTAAAGGCTTGTCTATCTGCTCTTTCCACCACTTTTTCATGTCACACTCCTTCACTTATAATCTTGATTAATTTCTTCTTACCAATTCCATCATATCATAAGGCAGGGTATTGGCAGCTTCCTTCAAGGAATAGTTCTCTAGGTTATTTACATTTTGTCGTAACTTCTTGGCATACTTGGTCGTAATCAATCGATTTTCTTCATATTCGAAAATCAACTTGCGCTCCAGATAATAGCCTCTCAGCATTTCATCGATATTGTTGGGTTTGACACGATTGATAACCCGTTCGACAAAGGCACCACTTGTGATAATAGCTGTTTCTCGGAGACGAGAATCCTGCATGAAGCTGATTAAAGAACTCTTATAAACCCCTTTAAGGTTCTCCAAACTTTCGATAATCATCTCTGTATTTTCTAGATAGAGCTCTGCAATTTGGTCATAGTCAAGGGCTCTGAGTTTCTGTGATTCTTCATTTTTCCAACTGCGGAAGGTCTTACCAAAGGTAAAGACTTCGTGAAGGAGAAAACGTAAAATTCGCAAGGAAACAAGGAAATAATAGGTCAATCGTGAAGCAAACTTGCGATTGATACTTTGTTCCATGTTTTTCAAATAACGTTGGTAGACTCGATAGGCACGCTCACTCATCTTGTCCTCTTCGTAAGCCTGTTCTAAACCATCACTTTCAATACTGAGGATGAGAAGTTTCAAGGCCTCCCAGTCTTCTTGAGCCCCCTTATTTTCTTGACTCAGGATGAGATTTTCAATACGTCCATGATAATTGTCAATGGCTGCATAGAGAGGGAGCTTATTTCTGGTATCTTCCAACTCTTTTTCCAACTCTATCGTTACTTCATTCAAAATTCCAATATGCATGAGATAATCCTTGCTTTCTTCCTGTTCATCCGAAAGATGGGGCAAGACCAAGAGACCTGTTAAAAAGCTTACAAGTGTCACACCTGCGACGAGGAAAAGCAAGAGAGGATACTCCTGCTCTAGATTACTTGGTATCAGAAGAATCGTAGCAATCGACACCGTTCCCTTAACGCCTGAGAAAGTCAAGAGAAGCATGTCCTTCATATACTTATTCAGTTTTTTCTTGAGGCGTCGTGTCCTGTAGGCATAATAGCCATAGATCATGACAAAACGAATGGCAAAGAGGAGAAAGGTCAGGGCTATAAGAGATAGCAATAAAAGTAGGGGATTATAGATTGGATTGGTCAAGATAGGCTCTGCTATCATTTCCAGCTCCATCCCTAAAATCACAAAGACAGAACCGTTGAGCATAAAGTTCACTGTGTGCCAGACCGTCTCGGTCACCGTATCCACTTGGGCTTCGAGGAGCGTGATTTTCTTGAAGCGACTTGCCTTTAAAATCCCAGCAACTACAACGGCAATAATCCCTGAAACGTGGACTTCTTCTGCCAGGAAGAAGGTTACCAAGGGCAAACTCAATTCCAGAAGGAGCTCACTAGCAATATCCGTTGCTCTCACACTTAGCAAGAAGCTATGAAGGAAACGGTTGATCATGGCTGTTAAAAAGCCAATCAAAAAACCGCCTAGAATTGAAAAGATGAGCGAACTACTAGCTTGCCCAAGGGAAAAGGCCCCAGTTGTCCAAGCTGTCAAAGCTACCTGAAAGGCCACTAAACCAGATGCGTCATTCAAGAGTCCTTCACCCTTAAGGATATTGGAGACGCGCTTAGGAAAGCTAAAGCGCTCAGAAAGAGAGGCAAAGGCCACCAAATCCGTTGGTCCAAGGGCCGCCCCAACAGCCAAGCAAGCTGCCAAAGGAATACTAAACCAAAGAAGATGTGCCAAGCCTCCCAAACTCAAGGTCGAGATGAAAATCACTGGAAATATGAGATAAACAATGATTCGCCAGTGTTTTAAAATAGCCGTAATATCCGCTTCTTCCGACTCTCTGAAAAGCAAGGGCCCGATAACCAGTGCCAAAAACAACTCCGTATTGAGGTGAAAGTCAGCATTGGGTAAAAAGAGACCAATCACGATTCCCAAAAGAATTTGCACCAAAGGGAGGGGCAAAAAGGGCAGGAGCTTATTGGTTGTACTCGAGACAATCAAAACCAGTAAAAATAGGATGAGGTAAATCAGTAATTCCACGTACTTCCTCCTTAATCTTTTTTACAACAGGATTCAAATATCTCCTTCTGCTCTTTGATTTTTTGGTCAATCTTGGAACAGTCTTTGTGCTCAATTTTTCTCTGGCACCGTTCCATTTCAAGAGCAACTAATTTTTTCTTGATTTTAAGCATTTTTTTGCTCATGTGTGCTTGGTCTAACACACCCACCGCTCGTTCGTGGTGGGTTGATTCAACAAAATTCTGGCGCATGGCATCCAGCTTTTCACGTAGGTATTGTTTATCCATGTCTATATCTCTCTAATTTTTCAATCATTACTAAAAATGGTGGGTTGTTTACTTGGTTTAAAGTTCGGTAAATGGCAGCTGTGTACTCTTGTTGGTTCAACTGACTGACAAAATCCAAGACAGCATTCCTCTCGAGGTCGCCTCCTTCATGACCATAGTAGATCATGATAGCAATCCGTCCCCCTTTGACAAGCAAATGACACAGCTTTTCTAATGCTTCAATCGTTGTCTGAGGTTGGGTAATGACAGACTTATCAGCAGACGGCAAATAGCCCAGATTGAATATCCCTGCCTTGGCTTCTGTCACAAACTGGTCCAGTGTCTCATGACCTTGCAAGATTAACTGGGCATTTGTTATTCCAGCTTGGTTCAAACGCTCTTGCGTCTTTTCCAAGGCTTGTTCCTGAATATCAAAGGCATAGACTTGCTTGGCTAGCTTGGCTAAAAAAAGCGTGTCATGGCCATTTCCCATAGTCGCATCCACTACGATATCCTCTTTTGTAACTACTTCAGCCAAAAAATCATGTGCCATCTCAAGTGGTCTTTTCATTTTCAAACTCCTGTTTTACAGCCTTGCATCCTTGAACGCTTCCACGACGTCGCATTTCAGTTTCAATAGCATTTAGCACTTCCCATTTATTGATGCTCCACATAGGACCAATCAGCATATCTCTAGGTGCATCTCCTGTGATTCGATGGATGACAATATGTTTGGGAATGATTTCCAGTTGATCACAGATGACCTTTACATATTCGTCCTGGCTCATCAACTGCAAGCGTCCTTCATGATAATCTCTTTGCATACGAGTATTTGTCATAAGATGGAGCAAATGCAGTTTAATCCCTTGAATATCGTTATCCGTGACACAGCGACGGACATTTTCAATCATCATCTCATGGGTTTCACCAGGCAAGCCATTAATAAGATGGGAAACAATCTCAATCTTGGGATACTTTCTCAAACGCTTGACCGTTTCCACGTACAACTCATAGGAATGGGCACGGTTAATCAGAACAGAGGTTGTTTCATAAGTGGTCTGCAAGCCCAATTCAACCGTCACATGCATGCGTTCCGACAACTCAGCCAAATACTCGATAGTTTCGTCTGGTAAACAGTCTGGTCGCGTTCCGATATTGATTCCGACCACACCTGGCTCATTGATAGCCTGCTCATAGCGCTCTCGGATGACTTCCACCTTTTCATGGGTGTTGGTAAAATTTTGAAAATAAACCAGATACTTCTGCACATCCGGCCACTTACGGTGCATAAAGTCAATTTCCTTATAAAATTGCTCACGGATAGGCGCATCTGGTGCTACAATAGCATCTCCAGAACCTGAAACCGTACAAAAAGTACAGCCTCCATGAGCCACAGTTCCATCACGATTGGGACAGTCAAATCCCGCATCAATCGGGACTTTAAAGGTCTTTTCTCCAAATAGTTTTCGATAATAATCATTCAAGGTATTATAAGATTTCATAACTTTCATTATAACAGAAAACATCTACAATCTCAAAAGCCTGACTTTCCTATAAATTCCTCTGTTTCTCGTTTCCTTTAGCGATTTTTTATGATACAATATGGATATGATTTTAATGAAATTAGCATCTATTTTATTATTGATACTGACCTTAGTAGTCTGCATTATCATAACCAAACTTTTTAGATTAAAAAAACTAGGACGAAACTTTGCGGATTTGGCTTTTCCAGTCTTGGTATTTGAGTATTACCTGATCACAGCTAAAACCTTTACCCATAATTTTCTCCCTAGACTGGGACTAGCCCTCTCACTCCTAGCCATTATTCTCGTCTTTTTCTTCCTTTTGAAAAAACGCAGCTTTTACTATCCTAAATTCATCAAATTCTTCTGGCGTGCAGGATTCTTATTAACCCTTGTCATGTATATCGAGATGATTGTTGAATTGATGGCTCAGAAATAAAAAACTAAATCGAAAACACCTCAATCAAACTAAAATACAATGATTGAAGTGTTTTTCTTTATATCTTTTTTAATGATTCTTATTTTCCTTCTTTATCAGGAAAGAGATAACCAATACCTACACAAGCTAGTACACCCGCTCCAATCACCAAACCACTTGAAATCGGCAATAGATCCAAAATTGCATTCGCAATGATGAAGGCAATAATCAAACACATCAGACTAGCCTTGTAGTCCTTTTTCAAAAGATTCTCTAGTGTGAAAAAGAGGAACAATCCTACCGGAATCAGTGACCAGAGGTTGACATCTAAACTTGGCCAGCCAACAGAACCAAAATACAATACTGTCGCTGCTACTACTAAAAATACAATCCCTAATAATTTTTTCATTTTTTATCTCCGATTTCTTTTTTAGGAACTTGAGTTATCTGATAGTGACGCCTCACGTCCCTTACAAAAATCATTATAGCAGAGGTTAATTTCAAGAACAAGCTCTTTTGTCTATCTGGTCTCTATCTCGGTCTAAATGGTTCAATAATTAAGAAAAAAAGAAACCCAGTAGAATGAGTTTCTTCTCTTCGACGATTGCAGGGATTGAACCTGTGACCTAGGCTTTACGAGTGCCTTGCTCTAGCAACTAATACTCAATGAAAATCAAAGATCAAACTAGGAAGCTAGCCGCAGATTGCTAAAAGCACTGCTTTTAGGTTGTAGATAGAACTGACGAAGTCAGTAACATATATACGGCAAGGCGAAGCTGACGTGGTTTGAAGAGATTTTCGAAGAGTATAAGCTAAATCGGCGATTACACTTACAATATAGCACTCTGAGAATAGGTGTCAAGAAATTTTCATCTCTATTAAAAAAAGCCTGTCCTGAGACAAGACTTTGATATTCTATTATTTACGAACCCGCACTTTCGTAGGCATCTAAGCCCCTATCCCAAAGTTTAAGGGAAATGACAAAGAAAACAAGGGAAATCAACATCAAACCTCCGATATTAAAGATTACATCCTTGTCCTGCAAGAAATAGCTAGCAGGATAGTAGGCCGTAAAGGCAAATGGCACGATAAAGCTAATCAACCAACGAAGAAATGAATTATAAATGGAAATCGGGTACTTGGCAAAATCATTAAACATATAAAAAATGTAAATCATGGCGCCTGACTGCTTGGTCCAAAAAGCGATACTGGCAGTCGCTATTTTCAAGGAAGTATAGATCAAGGTCGCAAAAGGAATACAAACTAGGAAAAGCAGGAATTTTGGAAGAGTCCAAGCGATGCTGGTCACTGTTGTTCCTAGTAGAATACCACCGACTAAGAGTTCGCCAAAAGCATCAATCTGAAAGGTTTCAACTAGGATGTGAAAGAGAGGATTGATAGGACGAGTCAGATACTTGTCAAACTCTCCTTTTCGTACCAAGCGCTGACCCAGTGCCCAGAGATTGTCAAAAAATAGATGGTCCAATCCCTTAGGAATCAAGGAAAAACCATATATAAAGGCAATTTCTTGAAAAGTCCAACCTTCTAGGGATGGGATGTGTTGAAAGATGACATTGAGAAACAAGAGATTCAGGCCTTGAGTCAGAAAGACTCCCAGGACTCCAACCACAAAATCGACCTTGTACTCCATAATTTGCTTGATGTATTGTCTGATAAAAATCAGATGCATACGCTGATATTTTTTCATACTAACCTCCTTGAATGGTGATAAATGACTGGACTCGTTTCCAAATTAACTGAGACAAGCCCACCATCACTAAGAGCCAGAAAAACTGCAAAAGGAGTGCCTGAAGCATCTGACTGGCATCGTATTTCCCAACGATAATCATAACTGGGGTATAAATCAAGGATGAAAAAGGCAGGAAGGAGAGAATATCTGAAACCACCTTTGGAAAGAAAGCCAAGGGAATCAAACTTCCAGACATAAAAGCCACTATGGAAGTCTTAAGTAGATTGGAACCCCATAGATTTTTAAACACAAAGGCAGAAAATCCAAAGCAGATATTAAAGAAAAAGTTAATCAGATAAGCTAGCGTTAGACTAAAGAGATAAAGGACCGTTAAACCCAACACTTCAACAACGCCTTGCCCAGATAAGATTTTCATCAAGACAATGACACTTAAAAATGGAAGGCCAACGCTGATAAAAATCAACCACTTGGAACCAAGCTCGGTAAAG
This sequence comes from Streptococcus pseudopneumoniae, assembly GCF_001076775.1. Lineage (GTDB taxonomy): Bacteria > Bacillota > Bacilli > Lactobacillales > Streptococcaceae > Streptococcus > Streptococcus pseudopneumoniae_G. Next base: position 6,504 of record NZ_JVGV01000007.1, on the reverse strand, counting down.
AGGTAAGAAGCCGCAAAATGCACCGGTCTCAACAAGCGCATGATGATAGAACCATCCTTGACCTCCTCCCCAATCATAAAGGACGAATCTGACCTAGTCAGAAGATTGGTCACAAAACTCATAATGATGTAGAGGGTGATATCTGCCATACTAAAGCCCTGAATCAAAGACTCCTGGGAGGAATCAAAGACTGCCTTCCAGAGATAAAAAGCCACAAAAGCACCCATGACATCGCCTATCCGATAGAGAATAAAGTTGACTCGATAGGTGATCAGCTCCTGAACACCTGCATTGATAAAGGGTTTATAACGTCTCCACAATTTGACCATCTTAGAGCTCCTTTCGATAGAAGCGACGGATAATATCCTCGATATCCGTATCCACCATCTTCAAATCGCGGATTTCAAAATCAGACAGGGTTTGCTTGATAATATCAGCTGACTGGTAGCGAGAACTATCGAATTCAATGTTGAGACTATTTCCTTGTCTATCAATTGTCATATCTGAAAAGCCTTCATAGTGAGAAAGGAGATGACTTTGACCTGGTAGCAGTTCAAAGGAGAGCGTCTTCATCTTGCCAAAGGTTTCCTTGAGTTGGCTCACCGTTCCATCAAAAATCTCTTGCCCCTTATCGATCATAAAAATCCGATCACAAAGTTGCTCAATGTCGCTCAGGTCGTGAGTGGTCAGGAGAATGGTCGTCTCTTCCTCCTGATTGATCTGAGTAATAGCCCGACGAATGTTATCCTTGACCGAAACGTCCAAACCAATGGTCGGCTCATCTAAAAAGAGAACCTTGGGATTGTGAAGCAAGGAAGCTGCAATGTCCGCCCGCATCCGTTGTCCTAGTGAAAGAGTCCGCACGGGATCCTTGATAAAGTCCTTCAAATCCAAGACTTCATTCAAAAAGTCCATGCGCTTATGAAAGAGCGAGTCTGGTACATCATAAATCTCCTTCAAGACCGTATAGGTCTCTTGCAGGGCCAAATCCCACCATAGCTGGGTACGTTGTCCAAAAACAACCCCAATATCCTTGACATAATCTTGGCGATTATCCTGCGGAATCTTGCCATTAATCCGACAAAAACCAGATGTTGGTTTCAAAATTCCTGTCAGCATTTTAATGGTTGTCGACTTCCCAGCACCATTGGCCCCGATAAAGCCTAAAATTTGTCCTTTTGGGACCTCAAAGGTCAAATCCTTGACCGCTTCAAAGGTCTGCTTTTCAGGATGAATAAAGGAGCGTAATGCCCCCTTCAAGCCCGGTTCCTTAACAGTCTTCACAAAATTTTTCTGAAGATGTTCCACTTCTATCATTGCCATATCTATCTCCCTATGTAAGGAATAGCAACATTGTCTTTTGACTACAAATATTCTAAATCCTTACTTTCTACACCTTCTCAATATTATTACAGAAGGCTTTATACCAACCTATTATAGCCCAATAAAAACTAGAATGCAAGCGTTTGCCTAAAGTTTATGGAATTGAAAATTTTTCTCATAAAATGATAGTTTTAATCCAATATTCTGGCTTAATAGTTCCCTTAAAACATCAAAAAACCCACCCAATGGGTAGGTTTCATCTGTATTGTTCAGCTAGATTATGCTTTACCTTCTGAACCGAATACGTCGATACGTTCTTCAACTGATGCTTGGATAGCTTTTACACCGTCAGCCAAGAATTTACGTGGATCGAAGAGTTTTTTCTTGTCGTATTCTGCTTCGTTTGCTTCGTAATCACGAGCAAATTTACGAGTTGCGTTAGCGAATGCGATTTGGCATTCTGTGTTAACGTTAACTTTCGCAACACCAAGTTTGATAGCCGCTTGGATTTGCTCATCAGGAATACCTGAACCACCGTGCAATACGATTGGGAATCCTGGAACAGCTTCAGTCAATTTTTGCAAGTGATCAAGGTGAAGACCTTTCCAGTTTGCTGGGTAAGGACCGTGGATGTTACCGATACCAGCTGCCAAGAAGTCGATACCAGTTTCAACCATTGCTTTAGCGTCTTCGATTGGAGCCAATTCACCATCACCGATGATTCCGTCTTCTTCACCACCGATAGTACCAACTTCAGCTTCTACTGATACACCATTTGCATGAGCAAATTCTACAACTTTACGAGCTTTTTCAAGGTTTTCTTCAACTGGAAGGTGTGAACCATCAAACATAACTGAAGTATAACCAACTCGGATACACTCAAGTGCATCTTCGTAGTGACCGTGGTCAAGGTGGATAGCTACTGGTACAGTGATACCCATTGATTCAACAAGGTTAGCGATCAAGTTGCGAGCAACTTTGTAACCACCCATGTATTTAGCAGCACCCATTGAAGTTTGGATCAAAACTGGAGCTTTTTTAGCTTCTGCTGCGCGCAAGATAGCTTGAGTCCACTCAAGGTTGTTTGTGTTAAATCCACCAACTGCATAACCGTTGTCACGAGCTGCTTGGACAAATTTTTCTGCTGAAACGATTGCCATTTTATCAGGCCTCCTGTATATTTTTATGGGTCATCCCATTTACATTGTTCATTTTATCACTTTTTGACAAAAAAATCTAGTTTTTCCCGCAGTTTCGATTGAATTTCTTCTAGTTTCATCTATGTAAACCCTTTCTATCTCTAGTCTTGGGCGACTTTTGGAAAAGCTATGTAGAAGGTTAAAAGATTCTCCGCCATCTCGAAACGATAGGGTAATTTTTCATGTTCCAATAGACTCTTGACCACAAAGAGCCCCATCCCAGACCCCTTGGCCTTGCGGCTAGCATTGTCAGAAAAAGATTGGGTTAGTTTTTCTTGTTCTTCTGGACTGCAGCTATTTTCGATAAAGAATTCCCCTTCTCTCTCTCCAATGCCAACCAAGCCACCTGGAGTGGAGTGCTTGATGGCATTGCTGATGAGATTAGATAGGATCAATTTCATCACAGATGGATTTAGATAAGCCTGCTGATGGGACAAGCTATTATCAATCTGAAGCTCTCTTTCCTTGGCTAGCAAGGCATAATCCTTGACTAGACTTTGCGTCATCTGGTGTAGGTCAATTTTTCCCCTATCATCTCGTAATTCCTGTACAGACGAGAGAGAAAGTATCTGGAGAACGTGGTGATTGAGCTCATCCACAATTCCTAAGGCTACTCCCAGATAGCGATCTCTATCCTTATAACGACCGACATTTTCTTTCATGTTTTCGATCAGGATTTTCAAACTAGCCAAGGGTGTTTTCAGTTCATGAGAAGCCCCTCGCAAAAATTCGACCTTCATCTTTTCCAGCTGGAGAATAGCTTCATTCTTGTCATGCAAGTCCGCAATAACAGTCAAAAGATGCTGGTAGAGGCTATTAATTTGTTCCTTGAGATCACCAATCTCATCCTTAGAATCCACGCGCAAACGTACTTGAGCATCCAGATCCATCATCCGACGGGTCACTCGCTTGATTTCCAATATCGGAGCAACAATGGTCCTAGCGTAGATATAGGCTACCAAGAGGGAAATCAGAAAGGATGCCAGCAAGGTATAGGGAAGAAACTGGAGACTGATTTGCTCTGCTTCCTTTTGCAAATCCATGGAAACTAGAAACTGGAGAGTCATGGTACCACCGTCTTGCGTTTTCACCTCGCGCTCCTCGATAAAGAGGGAGGTGGTCTGACGATCCGTATCCAGAGGAAGGCTGTCTTTGACTTCTAACTTGTCCTCGGTCATCTCGCCCTTAACGGCCCCCTTGATCTCACTGGTCTGAGAATATAAGTCTAACACTTGCTCTATGCTCTGCCTGTCTTTCCCTTCTAGGGACTGGGCAATGGCTGTCGCTTTCTGACCAATGGTTTCCTGACGGTGGCTCAGATAAGTCGAAGGAAAAAGAAAATAAATTGCTAAATGAAGGCAGATAACCAGAACACTAAATATCGAGAAGGTATAGATAAATATCTTTGTAAATAAACCTGTTCGTTTCATTTTCGCTCCAATTTATAACCAACATTGCGCACAGTGAGGATGCAGTCCAAGTCTAACTTTTTCCGCAATTCCTTGATATAGACATCAATGACACGGTCAAAGGGAACCTCATCTGTCGCTTTCCAGACCGCATCGATTATCTGAGATCGGGTCAAAGCCCTTCCTTCATTTTTTACCAGATAGTCCAGAATTTCCAACTCTTTAGCATTGATGGCTACTTCCTCACCTGCTAGGCTGGCACTGTAGCTCTCAAAATCCACCTTGGCATCCTTATAAGAGAAGATTCGTCCTGTATCGTAGTATCGCTTGAAAATCGCATCCACCCTCACTTTTAAGAGGGAGAGGGAGAAAGGTTTTTCCAGATAGCCATCTGCCAGAGAGGCAAAGGCACTCATCTTGTATTCTTCATCCTGAAAGGCGGTCAGCATCAAGACAGGAACCTGGCTGGTTTTGCGAATCTCAGCTAGGACTTCTAAGCCATTGAGCTTTGGCATCTGGATATCCAGTAAAACCAAGGCTACTTCATAGCTGGAAAATTGCTCTAAGGCTTCTTGACCGTCCGCCGCCTCAATAGTTTCATAGCCACAATCCGTCAAATAATCGCTGATCCCCTCTCGGATCATCTCTTCATCTTCTACAATTAAAATTTTCATACTTTAACTGCTCTCTATTTTTTATTTTTTCTTAGAATAAATACCTACTCTATTTATTATAGCCTCTTACTGGCCTTTTGTCTGTAATCAACTGACCACTAGATAAAACAAAGAGAGCCTATCGCTCTCTCTGCTTGCATTTCACTCTCTATAGAATGAAAATTATTTAGCTGCTTTTGAAAATGTTACAACGTAATTATAATCTTTCCCATTAGATTGATAGACATAGTCCTCTTTGAAAGTATAGCCGCGTTTGCTCAGCTCTTCTTTCTTAGCTTCAACTTGTTTCTTAACTGCTACTTTCACCTCTTCATTTGATAAACCTTCTGCAATTTCAAGAGAAGTTCCATTGATATCTCCTAGGAAACCTGCAATATCTTTCATTTGATCAAAGTTATAAAAAACATTGACTTTGACCTTTTGAGGAGCTGGCTGTTCTAGACTTCTACGATTTCTGCTAGCGCGCGGTTGAACTGCTGGAGCCATTCTGAAACCTGAAGTTCCTGTAGCCTCCTTAGTGAATGTAACGACGTAGTTATAATTTTTCACAGTAGTATCTTGTTCAAAAATAATGTCATTTTTCACATGATACCCTCTAGCAGCTAGGTCTTTTATCTTGGCTTGAATTTTTTCTTTTACTAGCACTTTTGCCTGTGCTTCACTCGTCCCAGCAGGAATTGTCACAGTGTTATCTTCTCCCGGATCAGATAGGAAGCCATGAATATCTGGCATTCCAGCAAAGTTATAGCTAATATTTACAGTTCCATCTGGTTCTGATGTTGAACGTGCCACTCTTCTTGCTCTTGCTTGAACTGATGGGGCATTTCTAAAACTTGAAGTCCTTTCTGAAGTTGAAGAAGGTTGTGCTGGAGTTGTTGCTGTAGCTTCACCTGATCCATGACCTATTGCTGTACTTCCATCATTAATAGTAGTACCCTCATTACGACCATTTGTTAAATTATCTTTATTATAATTTGGTGCTGGTAATTCTTCACTTGGAACATTAATCTCATCAATCTTAGTTTGATATTCATCCGTAGCATCTACTGCTGCATCGTGATCTTTAGCATTATTTATCGCTTCTAATCCTGCTTCTTTTAAATCTTTTAATTGAGCTTCTAACTTAGCTTTTTCTGCTTCATCTTTAACTTTTTCAATTTCACTAAGTTTTGAAGCCGCAATTTTTTCAATAACATCTTTTCCATCTTTTTTTGCTTCCTCAAGTTTTTCATCTTTAGGTGCTACTTCTTCAGACGGAGTTTCTTCTTTAGGTGCCGGAGCCGAATTTGGTGTTTCATCCTTTGAATCTACTGGATTTGATGTATCTCCAGTTTGATTAGTTGGTAGTTTATCCTCTTTGGGTATTGTTGCTTCTGGTTTTGAAGCTGGAGTTTCAGGTTGTTCTGTAGTCCCTGTGTTTGAAGTAGTACCATCTGTTACCGGACTTGATGTTGCTACATTACCTGAATCATTTGTAGCTTCCGCAGATGGAGTATTAGAAGGTTCTGACTTTGTTTCAGATTTACCTGATTCTCCAGCTGGCTGTGCAGTGGAATTGGTATCGCCTGATGTGACCGATGCTTCTTCGCTTGGGGTTACCGGTGCCGGTGTCGCTGGTTCTTCCGCTTTCGGAGCAGGTGTCGTTGGTTCCTCTGATTTTGGTGCGGGTGCTACTGGCTCCTCTGATTTTGGCGCTGGAGACACTGGTGCCTCTGATTTTGGCGCTGGAGATACTGATTCCTCCACCTTTGGCGCTGGTGTCGCTGGTTCTTCCACTTTCGGCGCTGGTGTCGTTGGTTCCTCTGCTTTCGGTGCTGGTGTCGTTGGTTCCTCTGATTTTGGTGCTGGTGTCGCTGGTTCTTCTGCTTTTGGCGCTGTTGCAGTTGGCTCGTCTACTTT